>JBEPVA010000036.1:0-21737 GCA_041691295.1 Gemmatimonadota bacterium | reverse complement strand
GCCATGGACCCAACGAGTATGGAGTGGCCGGGCCGGAGGGGGACTATGTGATGCAGGCCGAGCCCGAAGCGGGCAGCGTGATTTGAGATGACGACCCTCAAGGCGACCGCGCCGGCGTCACCGGCCCGAACCGGGGTCATGATCGGGATCGCGACGATCACGATGTCGTTCGCGGCCTACACCAGCGCCATGGTGGTGCGCCAGGCCTCCGGTGCCGACTGGCAGACCATCCAGCTTCCTCCGATCCTCTATTTCAACACGCTGGTACTGCTGGCCAGCAGCGCCACCTTCGTGATCGGGCGTCGGCGATTGACCGCCACCTGGGCGGCAGGGGCCGCAGGGCCGGCAGCCGCTCCCGCCGCACCGGGCATGCCGTGGCTGTACCTCACGCTGGGACTCGGATTGGTGTTTCTCGCGGGGCAGGTTCTGGCGTGGCGGACCCTGGCGGGGCAGGGCCTGTACATCGCCACCACGCCAAACAGCGGTTTCTTCTACGTGCTGACCGCGCTACACGCCCTTCACCTGCTGGGCGGCGTGGCCGCGCTGCTGTACCTCATTGGCCGATTGAAGCGTGGTTCCGGTCCAACCCCGGTGAATGCGCTGGACGCCGTCTCGCTGTACTGGCACTTCATGGACGTCCTTTGGATCTATCTGCTGCTGATCCTGGCAACGCGGCTCTAGAGCGCCGCTGGAGGCAATGTGAGCGATTCCGAGCTATCACTGGCCATGCCGCACGGCGAAGCCATGGAAGCCTCGCCGTTCAGGATCCAGTCCAAGAAGCTGGTCATC
The DNA here is from genome assembly GCA_041691295.1 of Gemmatimonadota bacterium. Lineage (GTDB taxonomy): Bacteria > Gemmatimonadota > Gemmatimonadetes > Gemmatimonadales > GWC2-71-9 > DATEHG01. Next base: position 20,948 of record JBEPVA010000036.1, on the reverse strand, counting down.
TGGCTGTTCATCATCGCCGATGCCGCCACGTTCGGCGCCATGCTGTTCGTGTACGGTTACCTGCGGGCGGGCAGCCCGGGCTGGATCCGTCCCTTCGCCTTTGCTCCCACGATCATCAACGGGATGATCATGACGCTGGTGCTGCTCACCAGCAGCCTGACCATGCTGGCCGCGGTGGCAGCGGCCCAGGCCGGCCGGCGCGAGGCGGCGGTCCGCTGGCTGGGGGTAACCACACTCCTCGGCATCGGGTTCGCGGTGCTCCACCTTCGGGAGTGGTTCAAGATGTTCGCCGAAGGCTGGAGCCCCTCCGCCAATCCGCTGGGCGGCCCGGTTCTCTTCGGTGCCAGTTTCTTCAGCATTACCGGACTCCACCTGTTGCACGTCATCGGTGGCGTCATCGCCATGACGGTGGTGGCCCTGATGTTCCGGCGGGGCCGGCTGGACGCTGCCCACGTGGAGACGACCGGACTCTATTGGCATTTCGTCGACCTGGTATGGATGTTCGTTTTTCCGCTGGTCTACCTCATGAACGCTCGGTAATGAGCGCCTGCAGAAAGGGCCGGCCATGACTACCCCGTCGACCCCGGGTCCGGGTATCAAGCTCTCTATCACGGTCTGGATCGGGCTGATCCTGATCGTGGCCGTCGAGGTGGCGCTCACCTATGCCGGGCTCTCGTCCGGGACCCTGCTGGCGGCGCTGCTGGCGCTGGCCTGCGTGGAGGCGGCGCTCGGGCTGATGTATTTCATGCACCTCAAGTACGAGCCGCGAATCCTGTTCTGGAGTTTGGTCCCGCCGCTGGTTTTCGTCCTGTTGATGCTCAACCACCTGTGGCGTGACGCCCACCGACTGTCCACCCTCCGATTTCCGCCCACGTGAAGCCGGTGCGGGAAATGGGTGCTGGCCATGTTGACCGGATGGCACCAGACCGGGGTGGCGTGACAACATGACCACGCAATGGCAGTGGTGGTGCGCGGGGGTGGTAGGCGCCGACGCCATGGGCCGATTCATGCGCTCCGTATTAGGGGGCATGCTCGTCCTGGTTCTGCCGTCGCTTTTCATCTGTCTGGGCGTTGCGCTCATGGCCTACAAGAAGCGCAATCTCTGCCGCGAGGAGTAGGCCACCGCGGCAATCCTGTTCGTAATCCTGACCGCGAGGCACTGTCCACCGCTTGGCGCCGACCGCCTGCCGCGCTACTTTTCCGCCGCCCGAGGTACCGGGATGCCGGACGACGCAGCGCCGTTCGGGGTTGAGCGGGCCGACGGTGGAATACTCCGGGACAGGTGTCCGAGTGGCTGAAGGAGCCGGTCTCGAAAACCGGTAAACCCGCAAGGGTTTCGAGGGTTCGAATCCCTCCCTGTCCGCTTGGCCGCAGTGCCTTGATGGCGCTGCGGCGGGAATCGCAACCACATGAGGAGTGCGCGGGGGCTTTCACCGTAAGGCAGCTTCCGTCTCGCCCGTCCTACCCGTCTCCCTGCCCGGGTCTCCCCGCCACAATCGCCGTTGCCGCCAGGTATCCAGTCACATTCGCCACGGTGCGGGCCGAATTGGGGATTGGATCGAGCGCCAGAAGCACCCCCAGTGCCTGGGTAGGCAGACCCGCCGCCAGCAACACCGGACTCATCGCCGCGAGGACGGCGCCGCCGCCCACACCCGGTACGCTGAAGCTCATCAGCACCGCGACCGTCGCAATCAATGGCAGCGACCCCGCCGCAATCGGAACCCCGTACAGGTGACTGACGAAGAATGCGGCCGAGAGTGAGGCGATCGGCGCGGAATACTTGAAGGTGGCGGCGGAGAAGGGGAGGCAGAAGCCGATGATCTCGGGCGGATAATGCAGCTCGCGTTCGGCGCTGTCGATCAGGGTCGGCAGGGCCGCCAGCGACGAATGCGAGGTGAATCCCACGGCTTGGGCCGGCCCCACGGTCCGGGCAAACAGCCGGATCGGCACTCGACCAAAGATTCGAGTCAGCGGATACAGCGCCAGGGTAAAGATGGTGCCGAGGACAACGGCCATCAGGACGTAGGCACCCAGTTCCCCCACGGCCGTCGGCCCCGCCTTGGCGGCGAGCGCGAGTCCCAGGGCAAAGACACCGATGGGCGCCAGTGCAGTCACCCAGGCCAGAATCGTCAGCATGGTGTTGCGAATCGCGTCAAACAGGTTGAGTACCAGACCGCGCCGGTCGGCGGGTAGCCGGGTCGTGGCCAGGCCAAACAGGATGGTGAAGATGATGAGGGGCAGGATGGCTCCGTCGGCGCCGGCCGTGATCGGATTGGGTGGAACCAGCCCCACCAACCATTGCGCCAGCGTCGGCGGGATGACTGGATCGGTGGCGGCCGTCTGCAGCGCCGCTGGGCTGGTGCCGGTCGGCAGCCAGGTCACCACCACTGGCATGATCAGGCAGGTCAGTACCGCACCACCGATCAGCAGGACCAGGTACACCACCAGGGCCCGGCCGCCAATTCGGCCCAGAGTGCGCTGGTCCGGCGCCGAGCCGATGGCCACCACCAGGCTGGCGGTGATCAGCGGGATGACGGTCATCAGGATCGCGTTGATCCAGACCGTGCCGACCGCTTCGGACAGTTGGATCAGGAGGTGCCATCGAGTCGGATCGTTCCCGATGGCGATCCAGCTTCCGATGGCCAGCCCGGCGGCGAGCGCCAGCAGCCCGCGGCTGGTGGAGCTCACTTCTTCAGGTTCTGCTGCAGCTTGGCGATGTCGAGCATCGGGATCCCGCCCTCGGTGGGAATCAGGATTACGGTATTGTTGCTGTTCCGCAGGTCATGCAGCACCTCGAGATACTGCTTGGTCAGCGCTTCTGGAGTCAGGGTCTGGTTGAGCAGCCGCTGCTGGTCCGACTGCAGCCGGGCAACCTCGACCCGGTGCCGCTCGGTCTCGATCTGCTGTTCCTGGGCAATCTTGTTGTTGATCGCCTCAACCACTTGTTTCGGCGGCTGCAGGTCACGAAGGAAAAAGGCCGTCACCTCGGCGATCCGGAACGCCGGCCCGCCAGCCCGGGGCTGGGTGATCAGGGCGCTGTCCACCTCATGCTCCATCATGGTGGTGATCAGGTTCCGCTTGCCGATATCGTTGATCGAGAACTGGGACATCCCGTCCCGGACCCCTTTGCGAATGGCATTGTAGACGATGCTGCGGATCTGTTCCTCGCTGCCGATCTCGGTGAAAATCCGGGGCGCGTCCTGGGGGTTGATCTGCCAGCGCAGACCGGCGTCGACCGTCACCCCCATCTGCTCACTGGACAGGGCGCTGATCTCCTCGACCTGCTCCCCCGCGGTCGGGTACTGCTCCTCACGGGTGCTGTAGCGCTCCACCGAGGACCATGGGGTGACCATGTTGACCCCGGGCAGCAGCGGGGCGGGATCGACGATGCCGAAGGCGTGGCGGACCCCAACCTCGCCGGGCTCGATCACGATGAACAGGGCGGACACAATCATGGCCAGACCTGCCACCGCGAGTCCCCAGGCAATGGCCTTGAGGATTCCGGCGGACGGTCTGGGACCACTGCTCATGCCGGCCCGGGCCACGGCGATCAGCAGCGCCGCGATGAACAGGATCGCGCCAAAGACCAGCTTGCCCATGTGGAGGCTCGTGATTGAGGATGGCGGAAGTTACGGCAGCAGGGGCCGACCGCAACGGTCGTCGCCCCTTGAATCGTCACACCGCCGGGGCCATAATTGACGCCCTTGCCGAACTGAATACTCGGCAAGGGTTTAGCTGATAGCATGGACGGGTGGCCGAGTGGTTTAAGGCGCACGCCTGGAAAGCGTGTAAACCTGAAAGGGTTTCGCGGGTTCGAATCCCGCCCTGTCCGCTGCGCCGGAACGCCCCAAGGCGTTCCGGCCGCGAAGATCAAGAGCGCGGGAGGTCAGTATTGAGCGGGCGCTTCCTCGGGAAGGCAGTCTCTATCTCACCGGTTCCTCGGCCTTGTTCAGCCGGCCCGGGCTGGGATCGTTGGCGGTAGATGGAAACTCCTGCTCGGAGGAGTCCCTATCCCGCCACGGGCCAAACCCTCTACCATTCGCCCACTCGGCAGGCTGATCGGCCGAGGCACAATCGCGGTTCCCCCCAAATCTCGAGATCCATGCCCGCCACTCGCTGGTCGGTCGCCTGCTTGATGCTGCTTCTCGGGTGCCATCCGAATAGTGGTCCCGTTCGGATCGGGCTGGCGGTCGGTCTCGATGAACCGGGGACGATCCCCATGAAGCTTGCCGCGGAGCTGGCGGTCCGCGAGATCAACGCCAAGGGCGGGATCCGGGGGCGCCCGCTCGAGCTGGTGGAGCGGAATGACCACTCCAGCCCTGATTCTGCCGTGACGGTGGCCACGGAGATGTATCAGTCGGATGTGGTGGCGGTCATCGGCGGCGCCTATTCCGGCGCCACCCTGGCGTCGGCCCCGATCTATAACGGCGGCCGCAATCCACTGGTCCAGCTCAGTCCCTCCGCCTCGGCCACCGACCTGACCAACGCCGGTCCCTATACCTTCCGTCTCTGTCCTACCGATCTTGCCTACGGGGCTGCGCTCGCGCGCTACGCCGCGGCCAAGGGCTTCCGCCGGGCCGCGGTACTCTACGTCAACGATGACTACGGCCGCGGGGTCAGGGCCACCTTTACCGAAGAATTCGGCCACGACGGCGGTACCACCGTGGAAGTGGACCCGTTCGAGGCCGACTCGACCGTCGTTGGCCCCTACCTGGACCGGATCGCGGCCCGAAAGCAGGTGCAGGTCATCCTGCTCGCCGCAAACCAGAAGGAGGGGCTCGGGGTACTGGACGCGCTGCGGCGCGCCCGGTTGAACATTCCGATCATGGCAAGCGATGGGATGGTGGGGGCTGAGCGCAGCGACCCGGACATGATGGAAGGGATCACGGTCTCTTCGGCTTACTTGATGGGCGATACCAGCCGGACCAATCAGTCGTTCGTGCTGGCCTACCACGCGGCCAATCCCGATGCCGGCCCCCCCGACCAGGGGGCGGCGGCCACTTACGATGCGGTCTATCTGCTCGCGCGGGTCATCGGCGAGGCGGGCACCGACCGCTCGGGTATCCGGCGCGCCCTGGCCAGGGTGGGCCTCGGTGATTCGGCCTTCGTGGGTGCGGTCGGAACGGTGGCCTTCGACTCGGCCGGCGATGCGCCGGCTCTCATAGTGCAGATGGGGGTAGCCCGCGGAGGGCTGCTGCTGCCGTCCCAATGAGTCTGGCCGAGGCCGTGACGGGCTGAATTTTCCCCGATTCCCATCGGCGGCTCGTCCAGCTACTTTCCCGCTTCGAGATGCCCACGCGTTCTGCCCTCCTCGATAGTCGCGCGATTGCCCGCGCTCTCCACCGCATGGCCTCCGAAATCGTTGAAAAGTGTCGTGGGACTGACGGACTGGTCCTCGTCGGGATCCAGCGGCGTGGAGTCCATCTGGCCGAGCGGCTGGCCCGTCTGATCGGCGAGCGCGAATCCACCACCATTCCGACCGGCAAGCTCGATATCACGCTGTATCGTGACGACTTGCAGGCGGTCGGCGCCCGGCCGGTGGTCGGCCCCACTGAACTGCCGGATCTCGATGGCAAGACTGTCGTCATCGTCGACGACGTGCTCTACACCGGCCGGACGGTGCGGGCCGCCCTTGACGAATGTGCCGACTTCGGCCGGCCTCGGCGGGTGCTGCTCTGTGTTCTCGTCGACCGGGGCGGCCGTGAGCTCCCGATCCAGGCCGATATCGCCGGGACGGTCGTGGCGACCGGTCCGGAAGACCGCATCGATGTCCAGGTGACGGAACTCGATGGCCAGGATGCGGTGGACCTGGTCCGGGGCGCCACCGGATGACTCCCGCCCTGTCGCTCGGCAAAGACCTCACGGGGCTCGAGCACCTCTCGGCCGAGCAGATCCGCCTGATTCTCGACACCGCTGTTCCGTTCAAGGAAGTCAGCGAGCGCCCGATCAAGAAGGTGCCGGCGCTCCGCGGCAAGACCATCGTCAACCTCTTCTTTGAAGCCTCGACCCGGACCCGCATTTCATTCGAGTTCGCCGAGAAGCGGCTGTCGGCCGACACGGTGAATGTCGCCACCAGCGGCTCCTCGGTCAGCAAGGGCGAGACGCTGGTCGACACCGCCCGCAATCTCGAGGCGATGCGAATCGACATGGTGGTCATCCGCCACGGCTCCTCGGGCTCGGCGGAGTTCCTGGGCAAGCGGATCCGCTCCAATGTGATCAACGCGGGTGATGGCCAGCATGAGCACCCGACCCAGGGCCTGCTCGATCTGCTCACCTTGCGGGACCACTTTGGCCGGATCAAGGGGCTCAAGATCGCCATCTGCGGTGACATCCTGCACAGCCGGGTGGCCAGAAGTAACATCTGGGGGCTGGTCAAGCTCGGAGCCGAGGTCGGCGTCTGCGGCCCCGCCTCGCTGCTGCCACGCAACATCACCGAGCTGGGCGTGACCGTGCTGCCCCGAATCGAGGATGCCATCCAGTGGGCCGATGCCCTCAACGTCCTGAGGCTTCAGCTCGAGCGGATGCAGGCGGGATTCATTCCTTCCTTGCGCGAATACAACCGGGTCTGGGGCGTCAGCCGCGAGCGCCTGAACCGGGCAGGGCGTCCAGTCATGGTCATGCACCCGGGCCCGATGAATCGCGGTGTCGAGATCGACAGCGATGTCGCGGACGGGGAGCACTCGCTGATCCTGGATCAGGTCACCAACGGCGTTGCAGTGCGGATGGCGGTGCTCTACCTGCTGGCCGGCGGGGCCCCGGACTGGCAACAGGGTGGAGGGCACGAATGAGCGTACCGGTACTGTTCCGCGGTGGCCGGGTCATCGATCCGTCCCGAGGCAGCGATGGCACTGCGGACCTGCTGGTGGTGGACGGACGGATCGCCGGGGTCGGGCACAACATCACGCCGCCGACCGACGCCGAGATCCACGATATCCCCGGCATGGTCGTGGGACCCGGCCTGATTGACCTGCATGTCCATCTGCGCGAGCCTGGCCAGGAGGACCTCGAAACGGTCGCCACCGGTGCCATGGCGGCGGCGGCCGGCGGTTTCACCGCGGTGTGTGCCATGCCCAACACCGACCCGGTCACCGACAACCAGGCCACCGTCGGATTCATCGTTCGGCAGTCGATGCGGGCGGCCAAGGCCCGGGTCTACCCGATCGGTGCGGTCACGTTGGGCCAGCTGGGAGAAAAGCTCTCCGAGTTCGGCGAGATGGTCGGGGCGGGTGCGGTGGCCGTGAGCGATGACGGCAAGCCGGTCGCCTCGAGCCACATGATGCGGACCGCCCTGGAGTATGCCCGGACCTTCAACATCCCGGTGGCGGACCATTGCGAGGATATGTCGCTGGCCGCCGGCGGTGCCATGCATGAGGGAATCATCTCCACTCGGCTTGGTCTGAAAGGGATTCCAGCTGCGGCTGAAGAGATCATGGTTGCGCGGGACATCATTCTGGCCGATTTGACCGGCGGTCATGTCCATCTCTGCCACATGTCAACGAGGGGGTCCGTCGAGCTGATCCGACGCGGCAAGGACAAGGGGATCCACGTTACCGCCGAGGCCACCCCTCACCATTTCAGCCTGACCCATGAGGCCTGCGAGGGATACCATACCAACGCCAAGATGAACCCACCGCTGCGTGATGACGCAGACCGGGAGGCCATTCGCGAGGCGCTGAAGGACGGCACCATTGACGTGGTGGCCAGCGACCATGCTCCCCACGGCTACGACGCCAAGGAGCGGGAGTTTGACCAGGCTCCAAACGGCATCCTTGGATTGGAGACTGCGCTCGGACTGGCAATCACCGAACTCATTGTCCCTGGTATTCTTACACTACCTCAGTTAATGTTGAGGATGAGCACCACGGCGGCCCGGATCTTCGGGCTTCCTGGCGGCACCCTGTCGGCTGGCGCGCCGGCAGATCTGGTCATCTTTGACCCGGCGGCGGTATGGACGGTTGAGCCGAGCCGGTTTTATTCCAAGAGCCGCAATACCCCATTTGGCGGGCGCCAGCTGACTGGACGGGTTGAATGGACCTTGGTCGGGGGGCGGACGGTCTATCGGCGGAGCTGATCGGGGGCTGATCGGGGCCCCCGTACAATTCCCATAGAGCCAAGAGGCCATTAGACTTACCTCAACCGGGGCAGGGCTGTTTTTCCGGTTACGCGCGAACGGCAACGAGGGAGTTCCAACCATGGCCAAGTCTCACGCCCCAGAGGGAAATCCCATCGATACGCTCCTGACGGAGCGAGCCCAGTTTCTTAACTGGCTGGCGCGTCTCGACGCCACTGGCGAGGGTGGCGGTGCCGTGCCCGAGTCGGTGAGGATCCGGGTCCGGGCGGACTATGAAGCCCGGCTCGATGCCGTGATTGACCAGCTCCGAAGCCATGCGGCCAGTATCGCCGAGCAACTCGACGCCCTCAGGGCTCGCCGGGCCGATCTTTCCAATCGCGAATCGCTGGCCAAGGAACGGATGGCGGAGGCGGAGGTCCGGCACGCGGTCGGTGAATTCGACGAAGCCAAGTGGCAGGAAATTCGTGGTGAGCAGACCAAGATCCTCACCACGACCCGTGATGAACTGGTCCGGACCACCACTGAGATTGACCGGCTGACCGAAGTGCAAACGCTGGTGATGGCCCCGACGCATCACGAACCCGAGCTTGAGGCCGAGCCGGAACCGGAGCCGATGCCACTGCCGCGGCTCATGGAGCGGCCCCTGCCGTCCCGGGAGCCGTTGGTGCCCCCGATCACCGCACCGATCCCCGCCGTCATGGCCGACATCCCGCTGCTCAATCTGGACCTGGGTACGCCGTCCAACGCGGCGAGCACGGCGGCGGAGGCGGAAGCCGCCGCCGCCAGCGCGGCGCGCCGGGTCAGCCGGGCAGCGCCCAAGCGGGAAGATCTGCCGCCCCCGGTGCGGACCGAGTGGATTCCGAGCGAGAAGCCGGGCCGGAACCCGGCACCGAAGCTTGACGAACTGGCCTTCCTCAAGTCGGTGGCACCGGAAAAGCCGATGCCGAAGCGGCCGAGCGGTGGGCTGCCGCGGCCGCCTGAGGTCATGCCGCCGGCGCCGCCGGTGGTGCCGGAGCGGGCATCGACCGAGGGGATGTCTGGGATTACCCGGGCCGATCCATTTGCCTCGAAGACTCAGCCAGCCATTCCCGACGGTCCACCGCCGCAGGCGGCCCCGCCGGGACGGCCGAGCCAGGCGGCGCCCAAGACGCTCAAGTGCGGCGAATGTGGCACCCTCAATCGGCCGACCGAGTGGTATTGTGAGCGGTGCGGGGCGGAACTCGCAGCGCTTTAGCTGCCAGTCATACGCTTTCAGCCATACGCTCGGTGGTATAGCAAGAGACCCTCCGGTGCAGTGCGCATCGGAGGGTCGAACCATTCATTGACCAGCTCACGCCCTACGGCTGAGGGCGTGCAGTTACTTCTTCAAGCCCTTGGCCAGCCGGCTCTTGGTCCGCGAGGCCACGTTGCGATGGATCAGGTTCTTCCGCCCGGCCCGGTCCAGCATGGCGGAGGCGGTCTTGTAGGCCGCTTCGGCTTCAGCCGGGGTAGTGGCAGAACGGACCTTCTTGATGGCGGTGCGGAGCTGGCTGCGCTGAGCGCGGTTGCGCTCGGTGGATGCCTTGCTCTGGCGCAGGCGCTTCTTGGCTGACTTGATCCGGGGCACGCGGTACCTCGTGTAGGAGCATCGAGCCGGCCAGGGAGCCCGGCCAATGGAGCGCAAATTGTAGACGGAGACGCGCCCAACGTCAAGCGGGCCAGCGTTTTGACTTGCCTCAGGCCGGGGATTAACTTTTCCCCGCCCTTCGCCCCGGATCGTCCCTCCTGACTGATTTCATTCTCCTAATGCCGGTGCTGGTTTTTTCGCTGGTGGCGCACGAATACGCCCACGGATACGCGGCGTTGCAGCAGGGAGACGATACGGCCTACATGCTGGGGCGGCTGACCTTCAATCCGCTTCCCCACATCGATCCCTGGATGTCGATCCTGATGCCGGCGCTGCTGTTCTTTGTCGCCGGGCCCGGTTTCGTGTTCGGAGGGGCCAAGCCGATTCCGGTGGTCACCCGCAAGTTCCGCAATTACCGTCGGGGCGACCTGATCGTGAGTTCGGCTGGCGTGGCGACGAACCTGGTGCTGGCCTTCTGCTTCACGCTGGCATTTGCCGCGATCGGACTGGCCGGCCAGGCGCTTCCCGACATGACCACGGCGCTCGGGGTGGTCCAGCGGATGACCGTCTGGGGTATCCAGATCAACCTGGTGCTCTGCGTGTTCAACCTGATTCCGATACCGCCGCTGGACGGCTCCAAGATCCTGTACCACTTTCTGCCTCCCGGACTCGGGGCCCAGTATCGCAGTCTCGAGCGGTACGGCTTCCTGATCCTGCTCCTGATGCTGTATCTGCTCCGGCCGCTGTTCGCGCTGCTGCTTACCCCGGCGACATGGATGCTTGACATGCTGCTCAACCTGGTCGTCCCCCACTTCGCCCTGGGCGACAGCTGGAACATCTTTACCCGATGACTGCCGCCTTTTCCCCGACCACGGTGGCCCTCGGCGCCGATCCCGGCTTCGTGGTCCAGCTGGATGCCTTCAATGGTCCGCTGGACCTGCTGCTGCACCTGCTCCGCGAGGAGCAGCTGGACATTTCGGACATCCCGATTGCCCGGATCGCCGATCAGTTTCTCCAGGTCATTCACACCCTGGGCCTCAACCAGGCGGCCGACTACCTCGAGATGGCAGGCCGGCTATTGCGGCTCAAGGCGCAGATGCTGCTGCCCCGGCGGCTGGACGACGATGGCTGGGAGGATCCGCGCCACGAACTGGTCCGGCGGCTGCTGGAATACCAGCAGATTCGTGAAATCGCCGGCTGGATGGAGCGGGCCGTCGACCGGCGCGCGGATCGGTATGTCCGGGGCTACCTGCCGCCGCCGCCCTCACTGCCGCCGCCGCCACTGACCCTCGACCTGCTGGAACTGATCGCGGCGGTCGAGGTGGTGATCTCGGAAATTCCCCATCCGGTATTGCACCGGGTGGTGGCCCGGCCACTCGACGTGGAGGGGGCCACCCGCCGGATCGAATCGCTGCTGCTCGACCACGAGGAGATCAGCTGGCGCCAGGCCCTGGGCCCGGCGCCGACCATCGTGGATCTGCTCTCGACACTGCTGGCGCTGCTGGAACTGGCCCGCCGCGGTACACTCCGTCTCGCTCAACCGGCGCCGTTCGCGCCCCTGGTCATTGCCCGTGACGCCACTCGCTCAACTGATTGAAGCCGCGCTGTTCTCCGCCGCCCGTCCGCTGACGGCCGAGGAGTTGCAGACCCTCGATGCTGACGCCGGCCTGGCTGACGTCCGCACCGCGCTCGACGAGCTCAGGGAGCACTACGACTTCGATGGCCACTCAGTCGAGGTGGCCGAGATCGCCGGGGGGTACCAGATCCTGACTCGGGCGGCGTTCGCGGCCGCCATTGAGCGGGCCCAGTTCGCGATCCGTACACCCAAGCTCTCCAGCGCGGCGCTCGAGACGCTGGCGGTGATCTCGTATCGCCAGCCGGTCGGACGGGCCGAGGTCGAGGAGATACGCGGAGTATCCGCCGGCGGAGTGCTGCGGACGCTGCAGGAGCGCAGCCTGATCGAAGTGGTTGGCCGGGGCGAGCAGCTGGGGCGGCCACTGCTGTACGGCACCACCTCGATGTTCCTCGAACTGCTGGGGCTCGGCGATCTGAACGACCTGCCGAGGGCTGAGGAACTGACTATCGCACTGGAGCCGCCCAAGCCGGCGATGCCTGAACCGGATGCCGCCGCTTCGGTCCTGGCCGAATCGTGAGTGAAATGCGATTGCAGCGGGCGCTGGCGCAGGCCGGCGTCGCCAGCCGGCGAGCGGCCGAAGCGCTGATCACCGAGGGCAAGGTCCGGGTCGATGGCAAGGTGGCCACTCTCGGCTCCAAGGTTGATCCGGCCAAACAGAGCATTATCGTCTCGGGCAGAAAGCTCACCAAGCTGCGCCGCCGCTGGCTGGCCTTTCACAAGCCGATGGGGGTCGTCACCACCGCCAGCGATGAGCAGGGACGGCGCACCGTGTTTGACCTGATCGAGGATCCCACCGGACTGACCTACGTCGGCCGGCTCGACGTCATGACCACCGGACTGCTGCTGCTGACCTCCGATGGCGATGCGGTCCACCGGCTGACCCATCCCAAGTTCCGGGTGGAGCGGAGTTACACCGCGCTGGTACACGGCAAGTCGACTAGCGAGCTGGAACAGCTGGTGAAGCAGAAAATCATGGTTGATGGCCGGCCAGTGGTGCCGATTCGGGTCAGGATCCGGCCCGGTGATGCCGGGCGGAGCATTCTCGACGTGACACTGACGGAGGGGCGCAACCGTATCGTCCGGCGCTGGTGCGAGGAGATGGGCCTCAAGGTGGAACGGCTGGCCCGATTGTCGTATGGGCCGGTGCGGCTCGGAGATCTTCCCGTGGGCCGCTCCCGGCCGCTCACTCCCGGCGAGGAAAAAGCGCTGTACGCCGCCGTTCGGCTGACTCCGGAACCGGAGGGTGATCTGCCCAGGTCCTCGACTCGCAAGAAGCCCGCTGCCACCCGACGGGCCCGGGCATGACCGCCCGACCCTCCAGCGCCGCCAAGGCAATCGACCCCGCGCCGATCCAGGCCGTGATCCGTGAAGCCGGCCGGCGCATCGTCGGCCAGGACCTCATGATCGAACGGCTGCTGGTCGGAATGTTGACCGGCGGTCATATCCTCCTCGAGGGGGTGCCGGGCCTGGCCAAGACCCTGGCGGTGCGCACTCTGGCTGAAATCATCGAGGCCAGCTTTTCCCGGATTCAGTTTACCCCCGACCTGCTGCCGGCCGACGTGATCGGCACCATGATCTTCGACCAGCGGACCCAGGACTTCCGGGTCAAGAAGGGCCCGCTGTTCGCCAATATCATCCTGGCCGACGAAATCAACCGGGCGCCAGCCAAGGTCCAGTCTGCGTTGCTCGAGGCCATGCAGGAAAAGCAGGTCACCATCGGCGGCACCACCTTTCCGCTTGAAGAACCATTCCTGGTGCTGGCCACCCAGAATCCGATCGAGAGTGAGGGCACCTATCCTCTGCCCGAGGCCCAGCTCGACCGGTTCATGCTGAAGATCCGGATCAGCTATCCCAGCCGAGACGAGGAAAAGGAAGTGCTGGTCCGGCGGAGCGGCACGGAAGAGAGTCCGGTGCAGCGGCTGCTGAGCCCGGCCACGATCCTGGGCCTGCGGAGCGCCATCGCCGGCCTGTTCATGGACCAGAAGATCGTCGATTACATCGTGGACCTGGTCCGCGCCACCCGGGATCCCGGGCTGGTCGGACTGACCCATCTCAAGCCGCTGGTGGCCTTTGGCGGTTCGCCGCGGGCCTCGATCGCACTGGCCCAGGCGGCCAGGGCTCACGCCTTTCTGCGCGGCCGGGCCTACGTGGTGCCTGAGGATGTCAGAGCGCTGGCCCCCGACGTCCTGCGCCACCGGGTGGTGCTCACCTTCGAGGCCGAGGCGGAGCAGATGGATAGTGATGCCGTCATTTCGAAAATCCTCGCTGCGCTTCCGAGTCCGTAGCTTTGGTTTCGGGTTCCGGGTTCCGGGTTGAGTCCCGGCGCCACCCGGAACCCGGTCCCCGGAACCGTTTTCCTCCCATGCCTCCCATCTCCCCTGAAATCCTGAAGCAGGTTCGGGCCATCGAACTCCGCACCCGCGGCGTGGTCTCGACGCTGTTTGCGGGCGAGTATCGCTCGGTCTTCCGGGGGCAGGGCATGGAGTTCGCCGAAGTCAGGGCGTATCAGCATGGCGACGATTTCCGCCACATCGACTGGAACGTCTCGGCCCGATCGCTGGCGCCATACGTCAAGACCTTCACCGAGGAGCGTGAGCTGACGGTCATGCTCCTCGTCGACCAGTCGGGCTCGACCAAGTTCGGCCAGCCGAGGACCAAGGCGGCGCTGGCCATCGAGGTGGCCGCCGTGCTTGCACTGGCCGCCGCCCGGCAGAACGACCGGGTCGGGGCCCTGCTGTTCACCGATGAGGTCGAGAAGGTCATTCCCCCGGCCAAGGGCCGGCGGCACGCGCTGCGGGTCATCCGGGACCTGCTGGCCTTTGAGCCGGCGGGAAAGCGCACCGACCTTGCAGCAGGGCTGCGCTACGCGGCGCAACTGCTGGTGCATCAGAGCATCGTGGTGGTGGTATCCGACTTTCTGGCGACGGGCTGGGAGCCGGCGCTCCGGCGGCTGGCGGCGGCCCATGATGTCGTGGCCATCGCGGTCGATGATCCGCGAGAGCGGCGGCTGCCCGAAGCCGGGTGGATCGAACTCGAGGACGCCGAGAGTGGCTCGAGGGTGGTGGTCGACACCTCGAACCGGGCGGTGCGGATCGCGCTGTCGGCCGAGTACGACCGGCGCCGGGGTGAGCGCAACCGGATCCTGGCGGCGCTCGGCGTCGATACCGTAGCGCTCGACACCGCGGAGGACTACGCCCGGCCACTGCGCCAGGCCTTTGCCCGCCGGGCGCGCCGGCTCCGGCGTTAATGCAGCAGACGCCCGCGGCGGGACCGACGGTCGGCGATACGGTATGGGTCACCCGTGCGGTCTCGGTCCCAGCCGGCTACGCAGTGCGCCCCAACGGCTGGACGCTCACGGGAGCCGTCGAGCTGCTGGGCCAGCCCACCGTCGAGCGGGTGGGGGACAGCACGATGGTGCGCTATCCGCTGGTGGCGTGGGATCCGGGGCCGCACACCGTGAGCGTGCCCGGCCCGATTCTCATTGCGCCCGGTGGCGCCGAGGACACACTGCCAGCGCAGTCGATGACACTCGTGATCCATAGCGTACTGCCACCTGGAGTTCCCGATTCGGCCATCCAGATCCAGCCCGGCGCCGGCGTGGTCCTGCGCGGTGAGGCGACGCCCTGGCCACTGGCGATCGGTTTACTGGTGGTGACCGTGCTGGTGCTGGCGATGCGCTGGTGGCGTTCCCGACCCGGCCGAATCCTGGCTCTACCAGAGGTGGCGCCTCCCGTAGGCCCGTTGCCATATGAGGCATGGCACCTCAGCGGCGAGGACCGGGCCCTGGTGGCCGGCTCGAGTCAGGCGCTGCGGGAGCGGATCGGGGAACTCTGCGGGGTTGCCGGTCCGGAGCTTCCGGTCGAACAGTTGATGGCGACGTTGAATCATGAGCGGCCGAAATGGCCCCTGACTGACATCCAGCAACTACTCCGCGACCTCGATATCGCGCGGTTCGCCGCCAGCGGTGACGATGCCCTGGCACTGGCCCACCGGGCGACCGAGATCCAGACTCGATTGTCGGGGCCCGGATGAGTTTCGCCCGTCCGTGGCTGCTGCCGCTGCTGCTGGTGCTGCCACTCTGGTGGTGGTGGGAGCGCCGCCGCACGGCCGCTGGCGCGCCGTACAGCGATGTCTCGCTCCTGGCCCGCTTGCCCCGGCCCTCACCGCTGCTGCGGGTGCCATTCGTGTGCCGCGGCCTCGCGATGGCGGCATGGATCCTGGCCGCGGCTGGACCGCGCACCGGCGGCGGCACCGTCGAGGTCAAGAAGGAAGGGATCGCGATCGTCATCTGCATCGACCTGTCGAGCAGCATGCTGGCCGAGGATTTTGCGCCTTCCAATCGCCTTGAAGTTGCCAAGGCCCAGGCCATTTCGTTCATCCAGGGTCGCGAGGCCGACCGGATCGGGCTGGTGGCCTTTGCCGGTGAGGCGCTGACCCAGGTGCCGATTACCGCGGACTATGCGGTGCTGGAGCGGGCGGTGCATGAGCTCCGGATCGGTATTCTCGAAGACGGCACGGCCATCGGCAGCGGGCTGGCGACCGCGGTGAATCGACTGCGGCGGGCGGAGGGAAAGTCGAAGGTGGTGCTGCTGCTCACCGACGGGGTGAACAATCGTGGCAACATTGATCCGCGCACCGCGGCTGCTGCCGCCAAGTCGCTGGGCATCAAGGTCTACACCATCGGGGTCGGCACCGAGGGCGAGGCGCCGATCCCGACCGGTCGCGGGCCGGGCGGCTATCGCTATGAGGTGCTGCCGGTCGAGATCGACGACAGCCTGCTGACCGAGATTGCCCAGACGACGGGCGGACGATACTTCAGGGCCAAGGACAGCGAAGCGCTGTCGCGGATCTTCAAACAGATCGATGGCCTCGAGAAGACCCCGATCGAAATCGTGCGCTACACCAATTACAACGAGCTGGTCCCACCGTTCATCATCATCGGCCTGCTGGCGCTGGGCCTCGAGGTGCTGCTCAGCGGCACCCTGGTGGTGCGGGTCCCATGATCGGGCCGGTGTTCGATTCGCCCCGACTGCTGTATCTCGCGCCGGCACTCGGGGTGGCCCTCGGTGGCCTGGCCTGGTTTGCCCGGCGGAAGCGGCTGCAGCGGACCCGGGCCTGGGAGCCGGCCCTGGCCAAGGCGACCGCACGCCGCGGCCGCACCGGTCCGATCCTGCTCGCGCTCGCGGCGCTGGCCGCTGGAGTTGCCCTGGCCGGACCGCGCGGAGGACGGGCCCAGGTGACGTCCGCCACCCAGGCGCTCAACGTGGTCTTCGCGGTCGACATCAGCCGGTCGATGCTGGCGGAGGACGTGGTGCCGAGCCGGCTGGGCCGCTCGGTGCGCGAGGTCCGCCGGCTGGTGCACGACCTTCAGGGCGACCGGATGGGCCTCGTGGCCTTTGCCGGCAGGAGTTACATCCTTACGCCGCTTACAGTCGATGGCGGCGCCATCGAGCTGTACCTCGACGGGCTCGACCCTGACTTGGTGAGCGAAGGCGGGACGCGACTGGCCCCGGTCCTGGCGCAGGGCAGGGAACTGCTGAGCGCCACCAGCGATGGCGCTGACCGGGTGCTCGTGGTGTTCACCGACGCGGAGTTGCACGATTCGCTGGACCAGGTGATCAGTATGGCCAGGAAGCTCAACGATGACGGGATTCATCTCGTCCTCGTCGGTGAAGGGCTCAGCGCCCCGGTGCGCATCCCGGTCCGGGACAGCTCGGGCCGGCTGCTCGAATACCAGAAGGATGATGATGGCGTCGTCATCCAGACGGCCCGTAACGATTCGGCACTGCAGCAACTGGCCGATGCCGCCGAAGGCGCGGTGGTGTCCGCCGCTCTTCCCGACCAGGCGGGGGCGGTTCGGGACCTGCTGGCCGTCTTCAAGCGAAGCAACCAGCGTTCGACCGCCAGTGCCACGATGCTGCCGAGGGCCTGGATTCCGATGCTGATCGCTATCCTGTTCCTGATCATCCAGACCTTTCGCCGACGCAGCGCGGCCCTGATCGGCTTGGCCGGATTGCTGCTGGGCGCACCAGCCGAGGCCCAGCGGCCCTCTGAAGCCGATCAGCAGCTGCGGCGCGGCCAGGCGGCCGACGCTGCCAGACGATATTTCGCCGAGGCCAAGGCCGGGCAGGCACCTGACACCGCGTACTACAACGCGGGAACGGCCTCGCTGGCGGCGGGTCAACTCGATGTGGCGCGCAAGGCGCTCGATGAAGCATCCAAGTCCCGTGATCCTGCGCTTCGCTACCGGGCGCTGTACAACCTCGGCGTGCTGAGCCTTGCCGCGTCGCGGGCCGACCCGGCCAAAAAGGACCAGCACCTGCAGGAGGCCGCGCAGTCACTGCAGGATGCGCTGCTGATCGCGCCGACATCGGCCCGGGCCAAGTGGAACCTTGAGCTGGCCCGCAAGAACCAGCCGCCGCCACCCCAGAACGGCAATTCCAGGAATCCTCCCCCGCCACCACCCAAGAGTGGCGGGACGCCCCCGCCGCAGCCGCCCAAGCCGTCGGACCTGTCCCGCTCGCAGGCGGAACAGATTCTCAATTCAGTCGAGCATGAAGAGGGGCTGACCCGGAACCGTCACGCCGCGCGGCCGAGGCCGGGCGCGCCCAGGATCCTGGATTGGTGATCGCGCTGCTGCTGGTGGCGCTGCTGCAGCAGCCCGCGCCGCCCGACGTCAATACCAGCGTCGATCGCGATCACCTGACGGTCGGCGAGGAGCTGACCTTCACGGTAAGGGCGTCAGGCAACTCCACCGATCCGGTGGAGATCGGACTGCCTCCGATCAAGGGACTGGAACTGGTGGCCCGGGCCGAGCAGACGGAGGTCAGTCCGGGAGCCAGGGTGGCACGGGTGGTGGTCATTGCCCTGCGGTTGCGCGCCACCCAGCCGGGGACTTTCCGGCTGGGCCCCATCCAGGTGCGGCAAGGCACCAGCTACGTACAGGCGGATGCACCGACCGTCACCGTCGAATCGAATCCGGGATCGGGGCTGGCCGCGGGGCTCAATTCGCGGGTTCGAGCCATTCTCGAACATGCGCCTCCGCCCAGGCTCGATGGCGGTGCCGGCTTGTCGGTGGTGGTGTCCTCCGAGGCCGTGACCGTGGGCGAGCAGGTCGACCTGCTGACAGTCGCGTGGATTCCGCGGCGGCTCCGGCTGGAGATGCGCCGGCCGCCCACTCTCGACCCGCCGCAGGTTCAGGGAGTCTGGAGCTATCCGCAGCCAGCGCCCTCGGGCATTTCCGCCAGCCGGCTGCTCGGCGGCGAGTGGTACGACCTGTTCGCGGTCCACCAGCTGATCTTCCCGATCTCTCCCGGCGCGGTAACGATCACACCGGCCACGTTGCATTACAGCGTGCCGGTGGCCTTTCAGTTCTTCAGCCAGGAAGAGAACCACACCGTAACCACCGACACCCGGCGGCTGCAGGTCCGGGACACCCCGTCACCGCCACCGGCCGACTTTACTGGAGCAGTGGCCAAGGCCCTGGTGGTGACGCGTGAGTTTTCGCCCGATACCGTGAAGGTCGGCGATCCGGTGCGGTTCACGGTCACGCTGCGGGGAGAAGGCAACGTGGCGCTCTGGCCGGCGCCACCGCTGTTGTGGCCGGTGGGCGTGCGGGTTTATCCCGACCAGGTGGACGACCACACCGGACTCACCGATGGCCGCCTCACCGGCGAAAAGAAATTTCATTACCTGGTGGTGCCAGACTCCAGCGGTCGACTGATCGTGCCGCCGCTGCACTACGGCTTCTTCAATCCGGCTTCGGCGGTCTACGAGGTGGCGGTTGCCGCCGGCCAGGTCCTGCCGGTACAGCCCGGCTCCGAGGCAGCGCTGGCCCGGGTGTCGCCACCGCCGCTGCTGCCGGGTAACAGTCTTCCTGCGGCGTGGCAGGCAATGCATCGGACTCCGCTCTGGGCCTTTGCGCTGCTGCTCCTGGTGCCGCCGCTGCTTGCGGTGCTGAGTGTCCGGCTGTCACATCGGCCGCACGCCGCGGTCATGAGTGCTGCTCAGGCCGACGGGTTGCCGGCGGCGGAGCGGCGGCTACTGGATGCGCTGGCTCCCCTGGTGGCGGACCCGGCTGAACTCGACGGGCTGGCCCTGGGCAGGGCGCTCCGCGCGGCCGGTGTCACCGAGGGTGATCTCGCCGAGATCGTCTCGTTGAGGGAGGGGCTGCAATACGCCCGCTTCGGCGGCGTCGGTGAGCTCAAGCGTCATGCGCTCGTCGAGCAGGCCGCCAAGCTCACCACCCGGCTGCGCGGGGAGGGAACGGCCAGCCGGCGGCGCCCCGGACTGCTTCCGCTGGTTCCCATCCTGCTCCTCATGGTTCCAGTCCATCTGCGAGCTCAGGCACCCAAGCCGGAGGAGCTGTACGAGGCCGGTGCGCTGCGGGCCGCAGCACTGGGGTTTGTGGCCCGCACTGAGCAGCAGCCCGCCAGCGCAGCCAACTGGTACAACCTTGGCGCGACCTGGTTCCGTCTTGGAGACGACGCCAATGCCTCCGCCGCCTGGCGGCGCGGGCTCAGGATCGCGCCGCGCAGCCGGCAATTGCGCCAGGCCATTCAACTGGTGGCGCCGCCGACCGACGGCTCGGATCGCTGGCTCAGCGTGCCGCCGGTCACGGTCGAGGAGCTGGCGGGGATCGCATTGCTTTGCTGGATTCTGGGTTGGTGCGGCGCGGCAGTGCAGCGGCGGATCAGGAGTCGATGGCTGATTCTGGCCGGTGTCGGGGTGGCGTGCGCGGTCACCGCGCTGGTTCAGCAGCGGCGGCAATCGCAACCGGTGGGAATGATCGTGGCGGATGGAGATGTGACGCTGTCGCCATCCGAGCGGGCACCGGCGGTGGCCACGGCCACCCGTGGCAACGCCGTGCGGATCACGCGGCAGGCGGGAGGCTGGCTGCTGATCGAGGACGCGGCCGGTCATACCGGGTGGCTGCCAGCCGCCCGGGTCGTGCGGCTCTGATCTATCTTTGCGCTCATGCCACGCCGAATTGCGCTGCTGCCGGATGCTGTTGCCGATCAGATCGCCGCCGGCGAGGTGGTCGAGCGCCCCGCATCGGTGGTCAAGGAGCTGGCCGAGAATGCCATCGACGCCGAGGCGCGATTGATCCGGGTGTCGATTGAAGGCGGTGGCAAGACGCTGATTGAAGTGAGTGACGACGGCCATGGCATGGGCCGGGAGGACGCCATCCTCGCGATGGACCGCCACGCCACCAGCAAGCTGCGGAGTGCCGCTGACCTGGTCGGGGTCCGAACCTTCGGTTTTCGGGGTGAGGCGCTGCCGGCGATTGCCTCGGTCTCACGGTTTGCCCTGTCCACCGCTGAGGAGGATGGCACCGGCACCGAGATCACGGTCACCGGCGGCCGGCTCGAGGCGGTGAACGAAACAGCCCGCCAGCGCGGCACCACCGTCCGGGTGCGCGGAATTTTCTTCAACACGCCGGCCCGCCGCAAATTTCTCCGTTCCCAGCCGTCCGAAACCCGCGCCACGACTGAGGTCGTGGCGACACTGGCCTTGGCTCATCCCGCCGTCGGGTTCGAATTTCACGCCGATGAACAGCTGCGGATGCAGGTCCCAGCCGGTCAATCGCCCTCCGAGCGACTGACCGCGGTCTGGGGGCGCGACCTGGCCGGTAC
>JBEPVA010000035.1:0-21970 GCA_041691295.1 Gemmatimonadota bacterium | reverse complement strand
GGTACGGGCTGAGCGAAAGGTAGGTCGAGGCGTTGTAGGGGTTGATGACCGAGCCACGGATCAGGTTGTTGACCACATCCTGGGTCACGTCGAGCTTGCTGAAGTCGTTGACGAACCCGTAGCCCTTGAGGCTGAAGCCGAGGAACGGCTCGCGGTGATCCCGCTCGCTGCTCTGGGTCAGGTTATCGGTGACCCGCTTGTCCTGCTGGGCCGAGAGATAGACGTCCAGGGCCAGCGCCCGCTCCGCACTCTTGGAGAGGTTCTGGCTCCAGCTCAGGGTGCCGAACCGGCTGTTGAGCTGGGTACCCGTGACGTTGGCGTAAGTCAGGTTGTCCAAGCCGAAGGGGGGGGCGAAGGCGCCGTTGTTGTTGTTGAAGATGTTCCGGTTGGCAATCCCGCTCAGCGAGATCCGGCTACCGTTGCCGTAGCTGTAGTTGAGCTTGCCGTTGACCTGGTAGGCGCTGTTGGCCGAGTTCGGGTTCCGGACGCCCTGGCAGCTCAAGCCGTAGTTGCTCGAGATGCCCGGATCGACGCTGGCCTTGACGTAATCGGCGCTGCAGTCACCGGTGTAGGCCGCCCACTTGGGGAAGACGAAACTGGTCTGCTGCACGCTGCCCGGCGTAGAGGCGAACTTCAGCACCGTATCGATACCGGCCCGGACGTACTGCGGCGCGGCCTGGGCGTTGAAGCCGGCGTCGGTCGCCATGTTGCCCTGCAGCTGGGTCGAGACCTGGAAGGTGAAGTCCTTGGTGATCGGCCCACCGACGGAAGCCTGCAGGATCGAGGCGCCGTTGCTGTAGCTCTTGGGGAGCATGGCATTGCTCTCGACCCGGAACTGGCCGTTGTAACTCGAGCCGCCGGTCCGGGTGGAGATAGCCACCACACCGGACTGGGCATTGCCGAATTCGGCACCGTAGGCGCCGGTGGTCACCGAGGCGTCTTCGAAGCCGTTCGGCGCGACCGCCACGGACGAGAAGGCGGTCCCGCCGCCGCCCCGGCTGAGGCTGGTGGTGCCACGGAAGCCCGGCGAAGCCGGCACGCCGTCGATATACGTGGCCGACTCGTCTCCGCGACCGCCGCGGATCTGGAGGCCGGTCAGGTTGCCGCCGGTGGTCGACTGGATGACGCCAGGCTGCAGCGACAGGATGTCCTGCAGTCGGGCCACCGGGAGCTTGTTCACGAAATCACCAGTGACGCCCTGCTTGGTCGTCTTGGTGTCCCGGGGGACCAGCGGATTCACCGCGGCCACCGTCGTGATATCCCCGATGTCGATCGGGCTCTGCTCCAGCACGAAGTCCGCTGTGATGGTCTGGCCGGAAAGCACCCGGAGACCGGTCGTTTCGACCTTGCGGTACCCCACGAACACCGCACGCAGGTCGATGGTGCCGGCCGGTACGTTGTTGATGAAGTAGTAACCCTGGCCGTTGGCCGTCGCGACGAACGCGGTACCCACAATCACCACCTGGGCGCTCGCGACCGGTGCACCCGACTGGTCACGAACATGGCCCTCGATCTTACCAGTCGTCTGGCCATGAAGCGCTCCCGCTCCCAAAGCCAGACCAACTGCCGCGAGCGCGAAGTTACGCGCGGCGCGGGCGAAGGCGCGAACACTGCTTCTTGTCATGAGAACGTCCTCCAGAGGCGTGAACACTGCTCGGGCTGCTCTGCCTGTAGGCTGAGACGCGCACCAGCCAACCCGGAAAATGACCGGAAGAGGCCCAGTGCGACGAGAACTGCCTGCTGCGAAACGACTGCGGTGATGAATAATGCGGCTTGTACTGCGAATCCGACCGCGGCCCGGTCGAGGAGTGGACAATATGTGCCCCGCCCTGAAACCTGTCAAGCAAGTGATTGATCCGAATTGCGGGGCGGAATCCGATCACTCGTTCGGACGTAACCCCGTGAAACGACTGCAATTCGCACCTGACCACCAGAATCAGGGCTGAATCAATTCCCGCTGCCTCACCGCCGGAGTGATTTCCGCGCCCCTCGGTGACCAGTATCCATCAACCTCGGATCGGACCCCGAATTCATCGGGCAGGTAGATCCCCGGCTCGATCGAGAACCCCACTCCAGGCATCAATTGCCGTTCATCCAGCGTCTCGTAGCTGTCGAGGTGCGGTCCCGATCCATGCAGATCCCTATCTATAGAGTGGCCAGTCCGGTGCACGAACCACTGGCCGTATCCGGCCCGCTCGATCACACCCCGCGCCGCCCGATCGAGTTCGGCACCTGTGACCGCCTGCCCCGCCCCAACCCGGGCCTCGAACAGCGCGACTGCGGCCTCCCGTGCATCCCGGACCGCGCCCCACACCGTGGCCACCTTCTCGGGAACTCGCGACCCCGCAAACCCCATCCAGGTCTGGTCAGCATACACGGTGTGCATGCTCCGGCCGCCCCAAAGATCCAGCAGCACCACCTGGTCCCTGGCCAATTCAGCGTCCTGCCCGGCGATCGGCTCGTAGTGCGGCTTGGCGGCGTTGGCACCAAAGGCGACGATCGGCGGATGATCGAACACCACACCCCTCGCGTTCAGTTCGGCCACGACCCGACCCTGCAGCGTCGATTCCCGGAGTCCGCTGCCGGCCTCCGTCACCGCCCGGGCCAGCGCCCGCTGCGCCACCTCAGCCAGAATCTCCGCCGCGGCCCGGTGGTCCTCCGCCTCGGCGGCACTCCACACGGCGGCGAACCGGGTAACCAGCGGGGCCGAGCTCACTACCCGTCCGCCCAGCCGTTTGATCAGCTCGACCACACCCCACGGCACCCGATCGAGATACGGCACGGCATCATCGGCCGAGATTTCCATGGCGACGGTCTTGCCGGACACCAGCGGCGTGAGCGCGGCGTGCAGCTCCTCCCACCGCGAGTAGGGCACCACCTGCCCCGGAAACCGCTCGACCTCCTGCAGCTCGATCCGGTGGGCCACCGCGATGTAGTCGCCCCGGAAGGGCAGTGAGACGAACAGCCGGCGTGAGCCGAGTCCGGTGAGGCCGAGCATGCGGCCGGCTACGGGGTTGAGTCCGCGAAAGTTGAACAGCAGCCAGTTGTCCGCACCCATGGCCTGGAGGGCCGCCGACAGTCCAGCCCGGTCCAGCGTATCGATCGCCATCAATATTCTCCTCCGCTCGCGGCCCGCCAGTGGCAGCCATCATCGCCCCGGCCCCGGCAGCGATCGTGAATCATGGCCCCCTCGAATCCGGTGAATACCCGGAGCAGTTCGCCAAAGGCGGCGCCATATACACCGCAGCCCTGGCCCCCCGGTAGCGCTCGAATGGCCAGCGACATCGGTACCCTGGCCGTGGCCACCCCCGCCGTGACCGTCAACTCCGCCGCCAGGATCTGCCGAGCAGTCCTGGTCGCGAGCTGCCGGCCGAAGCGGCGGCTGACCGGCCCGGGGGTCATGGCCCGCAGTGCCTTGAGCGCCGCAGGCGCCAGACGAGCGCCATGCCGGGCCATCCGCCGTCCCGCGTCGGCAAAGACCAGGGCGGCGTCGGGCCGGCGACCGGCCAGCCGGAACACCGCCAGCGCCTCTTCCAGCTCCACCTTGCCGGAGCCGCGCACCGTATCCTGGTACCGGGAAATCTGGGCCGCCACCGTGGGCGACAGCCCCAGGCGCTTGGACACAATCTCCCCGGCGAGCTCTTCGAGCCCGTCTTCCACCGGAGTGTCCAGATTGCGCAGAGCCTCGAGCAGGCTCAGCGGAATGATGGCGTGGACGGTCGGCGCGTCGGTCACGTCGCAGGTTGTGGCGGTGAGAGAACTTCGATTGGCGCGGAACATACTCACCCTTGAGCGGCCAGGGCAGAGGCGCTTGCAACTCGGCAACGGCCCACGAACATTCCCAGCGATGCCCCCACTCGTGGCG
Organism: Gemmatimonadota bacterium; assembly: GCA_041691295.1. Taxonomy (GTDB): domain Bacteria; phylum Gemmatimonadota; class Gemmatimonadetes; order Gemmatimonadales; family GWC2-71-9; genus DATEHG01. The sequence continues at coordinate 18,105 of JBEPVA010000035.1, read as the reverse complement.
CTGATTCCGGCGGTGCTCGTGGCGCTGGCGGCCTTCCGGCTCAGAGCCCTCAATTCCGCCGGCGCCGCCGCCGCCGCTGGCGTGGCGGCCGCGCTGCTCTGGTTTCAGGGCTGGGGTGGCGGGATCGTGCTGCTGGCCTTTTTCATTCCGACCTCGCTGGTATCGCGATGGTTGCCGGACGCGACCGCCCGGCTGGACGCCAAAGGCAACCGGCGGGACGCCTTCCAGGTCCTGGCCAACGGCGGCGCGGCGGCGCTGGGCGCCGCGCTCTGGCCCCACCGACTCGAGGCGATGGTCGTGGTCACTGCCGGGCTCGCGGCGGCCGCCGCCGATACCTGGGCCACCTCATGGGGTTCCGGCAGTCGCACGCCGCCGCGTTCGATCGCCAGTGGACGGGTGGTGTCGAGCGGGACCAGCGGGGGTATTACCTGGCGGGGCAGTCTTGGCGGGGCCGGTGGTGCCGCCGTGGTGGCCCTGACCGGCGGGATCGTCACCCGGAGCTGGCAGCTGGGGCTGGTGGCCCTGGTGGCGGGAATAATCGGGATGCTGATCGACTCATGGATCGGAGCGGTGTGGCAGGGGCGGTTCTTCTGCCCCGAATGCCAGCGCCCGACCGAGCGCCCGAACCATGGTTGTGGCGCCCGATCCGAATTGACTGGAGGAGTTCGCTGGCTCAACAACGACGCCGTCAACGCCCTTGCGACCACCATCGCCGGCTTTGCCACGCTGCTGGCCTGGCCATCCGGGTGATCGGTTGATCATGACCGCCACGCCACTCGCCCGGCTGCCTTCCCGCGTCGATGTGCTGATCGCGGGGGCAGGGCCGGCCGGCAGCGCCCTGGCCTGTCATCTGGCCCGGGCGGGATTCGGGGTCCTGGTGGTGGATCGGGCCAGCTTCCCGCGCGACAAGGCCTGCTCCGAATACATGAGTCCCGAGACGGTACGCCTGCTGGACCGGATCGGCGTAGTGCCCGCGCTCGAGGCCGCCGGGGCCCAGCCGCTCCGCGGCACCTCAGTGTTCACCTCAGGCGGCTCCCGGTTGAGCGGTGAGTTTGCCCGGCTGTCGACGCCGCCATGGCGCGAAACCGGTCTCTCGATCTCGCGCCGCCTGCTCGACCATGAACTGGTCAAGGCCGCTCGCGCCGCGGGCGCCACGGTGGTGGAGAAAATCACCGTGATTGGTCTGCTGAGCCGAGGCCGCCAGGTCGAGGGGCTGACGCTGCGGGACGGCGCTGGGCTCTCTCATGAAGTGCGAGCCCGGCTCACCGTCGGAGCGGACGGGCTGCGCTCGGTCGTGGCTCGGCGAAGTGCCGAGCATTTGCTCGGGGTTCCGGCGCGAATGGGGTTCGTGGCCCATGTGGCCGGAGTGTGCGGCCTGACCGACCAGGCCGAAATGCATGTCGGCCGACGCAGCTACGCGGGTCTCAATCCGATCGGGCGGGGCGTGGCCAACGTGGCCCTGGTGGTCCCGACCCGGCGCGCCTCGGCCGCCAGTGGCGCCGTCGAGCGGTTTTTCTTCGACGAGCTGGAGCAGCTGCCAGGTGTGGCGGGCCGGGTCGACCGCAACCAGGTGGTGCGCGAGATCATGGTGACGGGTCCGTTTGCCAGCCGCTCCCGACCGGTGGTCCGCGACGGTGTGCTGCTGGTCGGGGACGCCGCCGATTTCTTCGATCCGTTCACCGGTGAGGGGATCTACCGCGCCCTGCGCGGAGCGGAGCTGGCCGCCGATCTCGTGGCGCCGTTGCTGGCGAAATCGCAGCCGATCAGCGCCAGGGCCCTGGCCCCTTACGTTTCAGCACGCCGCCGCGCCTTTCTGGGCACCTGGGGCGTCGAGCGCCTGATCGGGTACGCGATGCTCTGGCCCGAGCTGTTCGATCATGCGGTCGAACGGCTGGGCCGGCGGGTCGGCATGGCGGACACCCTGATCGGGGTCACCGGAGACTGCCTGCCCGCGGCGGCGGTGCTCAATCCCTACTTCCTGGCACGGATGCTCATCTGAATGGCTGCCGACATCGATTCCGCCCAGTTCCGGACGCTGCTGGGCCATTTCGCCACCGGGATCACGATCATCACCGCCCGGGACGCCGACGGCCGGCCCACCGGCATGACGGCCAACAGCCTGTCCGCGGTGTCGCTCTGTCCGCCGCTGATATCGATCTGCATCGATCGGCAGGCGGATACCCATACGGTGATGGCCGCCGGCGGACCGTTCGTGATCAACCTGTTATCGACCGGACAGGAAGGACTGTCGCGCCGCTTTGCCGGCAAGCAGCGACCCGATCGGTTCGACGGGGTCGGCTACCAGGTCAGCGGGCTCGACCTTCCGCTGCTCGATGGTGCCCTGGCCCACATCGAATGCGAGTGCTTCGCCGCCCACGAACTGGGGGACCACACCCTGTTCGTGGGCCGGGTCATCGGAGGCACCACCACCGAGGGCCGCCCGCTGCTGTATTACCGGGGCGGCTACGCCGACCTTGCCCCATGAGCATCCGCCCGCGACCCGCCGCCGGCGGTGAACTGCTGGACGATCTGACCGCCGATCCCGCCCGAGTGGCCCTTTCGCTCGAGAACATTGCCCGGTCCAATCGATGGTTCGGCGGCCAGTCGGCGGTGGTCGACGCCCTCGACCTGCTGCTGGCCAGGGAACCAGTGGGTCGCACGCTGACGCTCCTGGACGTCGGCACCGGCGCGGGAGATCTGCCCCGGGCCGCGGTGGCCTGGGGCCGCGCCCACGGGATCGCGATCAGGCCGCTGGGCCTGGAGCGTCATCCGGTGGCGGCCCGCCTGGCCCGTGCGGCCGGCCTTGCCACCATACTGGCCTCCGGTGAATCGCTGCCGCTCCGGCCTCGCAGTGTCGACCTGGTGCTGGTCAGCCAGGTGGCCCATCACCTGGAGCCGGCCGCGCTCGAAGTGCTGATGCGCGAGTGCGACCGGGTCGCGCGCCGGACGGTGATCGTGGCCGATCTCCGCCGCAGTATCGTGGCTGGTGGATTGTTCTGGATCGGCTCGCGGCTGCTGGGCTTTGACGCCTCGACCAGGACCGACGGTCAGCTGTCCATCCGCCGTGGTTTCAGCGCCGCGGAGTTGCGCCAGGCACTGACCCGGGCCGGGGTGCAAGGCCGGGTATGGCGACACCCGATGTTTCGCCTGGTGGCGGCCTGGCAGCCGGCCGGATGATGCGGGTGGTTGACCGGCTCCGGATCGCGGCCACCCCGGATCAGCTCTTTGCCGCGGCCGCCAACGTGGAATTCTGGCCCCGGATACTGAGTCATTACCGCTGGGTCCGCATTCTCGAGCAGAGCGCCGATCGGTGTGTGGTCGAGATGGCCGCCTGGCGTCCGTTCCCGGGGTTCCGCTGGCCGACGTGGTGGGTTTCGGAAATGTGGGTCGACGCATCGCGGCGGGAAGTCCGCTATCGTCACATCAGGGGAATTACCAGCGGCATGGACGTGTGGTGGCGGGTACTGGCGACGGACAACGGGTCGGAAGCGGAGATCGTGCACCAGTGGAATGGACCGGCGTGGCCGCTGATCGGGCGGCCGGCGGCCGAATGGGTCATCGGTCCGGTCTTCGTGCATGGGATCGCCGCCCGAACCCTGGCGGGCATAAAGCAACACCTGGAGCGCATATGAATGTCGAACGACGAGTCGTGGTAACCGGCATCGGGGCCATCACGCCAATCGGACTTGGCGCCGAAGGGCTATGGCAAGGTTTGCGGGCGTCGCGCTCGATGGTGGGCGGGCTGACTCGCTTCGACCCGACCCCTTTTCGCTCGAAGATTGCCGCCCAGGTCAACGATTTTCATCCGGCCGATCATATCGAGGCGCGGAAGGTCCGGCGACTGGACCGGTTCTCCCAGTTCAGTGTCGCGGCCACCCGGATGGCCCTGGATGATTCCGGGCTGGTGCTGGCGAGCGAGGACCGGGATCGGATCGGCGTGATGATGGGCACGGCGCTGGGCGGAATCGGGCGGGCCGAGGAGGAGCACGGGCACTATGTCGAGGGCGGCGTGCGGGCGGTCGATCCCTCGCTGGCGCTGTCGGTCTTTGCCGGGGCGTCGAGTTGCAACATCGCCATCGAATTCGGGGTCAGCGGCCCCAACAGCACCAATGGCATGAGCTGCGCCTCGGGCAGCATCGCGATTGGCGATGCTCTCCGGGCCATCCGCCGCGGCGATGCCGACGTGATGGTCGCCGGTGGCGCGGAGGCGCCGCTGGCCCCGCTCTGTTTCGGATCGTTCGCCATCATCCGCGCCATGTCCACCCGCAACGACGATCCCGCCTCGGCCAGCCGGCCTTTCGATTCCGGCCGGGACGGATTCGTGATGGCGGAGGGGGCGGCCGTGCTGGTGCTGGAGGAGCGGGAACGGGCGGTGGCACGTGGCGCGAAAATCTACCTCGAGCTCTGCGGCTACGGCCTGACCAACGATGCCCACCACATGACGGCACCCAGGCCGGATGGCATCCAGGCCGCGCGGGCCATGCGACTGGCGCTGGCCGACGCGCACGTGGCGCCGCACGAGGTGGGGTACCTCAATGCCCACGGCTCTTCCACCCCGCTGAATGACCCGACCGAAACCAGCGCCATCCGCCAGGTATTCAACGCACAAGCCGGCAATCTCGCGATCAGCGGCACCAAGGGGTACTACGGTCACGCGCTGGGCGCGAGCGGCGCGATCGAAGCCGCCATCTGCTCCCTGGCCAGCGAACGCCAGTGGCTGCCGCCCAACGTGAACCTGGTCACCGCCGACCCCGCTTGCGACCTCGGCTACATCGTCGGTGAAGGACAGCCCGCTGACCCGGAGGTACTGGTCAGCAATTCGTTCGGGTTCGGCGGGATCAATGCATGCCTCGTATTCCGGCGGAACGGATAGCGTTCCCCCCTTCCCCCCTTCCCCACCACTCTCTAGATTCGCCCCCGGTTTCCGGCCGGCCCCCTTCCCGTTCGCTGAGGTTCCAGCATGGCACCGCTGTCTCGTCGCCTGATCGCCGAGTTCCTCGGCACCTTTGCCCTCATCTTCGTGGGATGCGGCAGTGTCCTGGCCGACAACTATGCTCGCTTCGGCCTGCTGGGCATTGCCGCGGCGCACGCCTTGGTGCTGTCGATCATGGTCACCTCGCTGATGAACATCTCGGGCGCCCATTTCAACCCGGCCATTACCCTGGGCCTGCTGATCGGCAAGCGGATCGATGCCGCCACCGCCGGTTACTACTTTCTGGCCCAGATGGTCGGCGGCATCGTCGGCGCCGGGCTGCTCCACTTCGTACTGCCAGCGGGCATCGTGAAGGTCACCACCCTGGGCACGCCATCGCTGGCGCCCGGAATGTTGTTCTGGCAGGCCGTGGCCATGGAGGCCATCCTGACCTTCTTCCTGGTCAGCGCGGTGTACGGCACCGCCGTCGCCAAGAACGCGCCGAAGGTCGGCGGCTTCGGCATCGGGCTGGTGCTGCTGTTCGACATCCTGGTGGGTGGCGGACTGACCGGTGCGGCGATGAATCCCGCCCGGGCCTTCGCCCCGGCGTTGATTTCCGGCAGCTGGACCGCGCAGGCGGTGTGGTGGATCGGACCGCTGCTGGGTGGGCTGATCGCCGGGCTGCTCTGGGACCGGGTGTTGCTCACGGGGGAGTAAACAATATGGCCGGCAGCGCTGCCCGAGGCAGCACTGCCGGCCGAGTTCGAGGATCGGCCTACCGTTCGCCGCGTTCCGCTCTTCCCGCCCGGATGAACAACGACACCGTATAGATCAGGTAGATGATGGAGGCCACCACATACCCGGCCACCATGTAGTTGCCGTTGTCAGGCAGCTCATTCATGCCGGGCATCCTCCGTGACTTCCCGTGCCAGCGCAATCCCGTACCGCATCGAGACGAAGCCCAGGTACAGCACCCCGGCCACCGCAATGCCACTCAGCAGGGTGATCAGCATCTCGGGCGGCAGCGACGGGGCACTCGGCTTGAGCACGATCGGCTGGGGGTGCAGGGTGCGGAACAGGTAGACGGTAAGGTGGATGAAGGGGACCAGCACCAGGGCCATGACCCCGATGACGGCGCTGTAGCGGCCCCGCTCACTTCGGTCATCCAGCGCGGAGCGCAGCGACAGGTAGCCGAGGAACAGCAGGAACAGCAGCAGTGTCATCGACAGCCGCATGTCCCAGCTCCACCAGGTGCCCCAGATCGGCTTGGCCCAGATTGGACCCGTGGTCAGCATCACGCAACTGAACGCCACCCCGACTTCCGCCGAACTGGCCGCGAACCGGTCGAGCCGCGGGTCCTCCAGCCAGAGATACAGCGCGCTGCTGACTCCAACCAGGCCGAAGCCCAGGAACAGCGCGGACCACGCCGCCGGCACATGGAGGTAGAAAATCTTCTGGGCCAGCCCTTGAGTGGCTTCCACCGGCGTGAACATCAGGGCGCGCACGAAGATCCCGACCTCACCCACCAGTCCCAGCAGCGTCAGGATGCGGCCGCGACGGATGATGCGGCGGGCCGGCGCCAGGTCGGCAGTCATTCGTCAACCACCGCCGGAAAGATCAGAATGGAGAGTGTCACGAAGGCAATGTCATAGAGTGACAGTAGTCTAAGCCAGCCCGCCAGTTCACTCAACGGACGACCGGACAGTAATCGGGCAGTCGCCTGGGCCGCGGCCATCAGCGGCGGCACCATGAACGGCAGCAGCAGCACCGGCAGCATCAACTCGGCAAACCGGGTGCGGACCGCCATGGCGCTGAACACGGTGCCCACCGCCACGAAGCCGACCGACGCCAGCAGCATGATCAGCAGCAGGCCGGGCAGCGATCCGGTGAGATCGATGTTGAAGAACAGCACGAACAGCGGCAGGGTGACCAGTTCGACCGTGCCGACGAAGACCAGGTTGGCCAGGTACTTCCCCACGAAGATCGATCCGCGAGGTACCGGCGCCAGCAGCAGCCCCGCCAGGGCGCCGTGCTGCCGCTCGACGGTAAAGGCCCGGTTGAGCGCCACGATGGCGGCAAAACCGAAGGTCACCCACAGGACGCTGGGAGCCAGATCGATCGTCGATACGGCAGTTGGATCGCGGGCAAAGTTGAACACCACGAGCACCAGGGCCGCGAACACCACCGCCGACAACAGCGCGCTCCGGCTCCGCCACTCAAGGCGGAGGTCCTTGGCCGCGATCGCCAGTGCGGCGCGGGTGCCGTCAGCCACGGGCCGGCTCCCTGAGCCACCCATCAGCCACACTCGATTCCGCCGGCCGCTCCTCGAACCGGGCCCAGCGGCCCTCGGACAGCACCCCCACATGGGTCGCCACTGGCCACGCCTCGCTCGGCTGGTGACTGACCACCACGATGGCGCAGCCCCGTGATCGCTCGGCCAGCAGCCGCGCCCTCAGTCGCTCGGCCGATGCCGCGTCGAGCCCGGTGAACGCTTCATCGAGCAGAATCACGGTCGGCTGGTGCAGCAGCGCCCGGGCGATTGCGGCTCGCTGCTGCATCCCACGCGACAGGTCGCGCGGCCGGTCGCGTGCCCGGTCGGCCAGACCCGCCGCCGCCAGCGCCGCCATGGCCAGGCCCGTTTCGCCGGACTGACCGTACAGCCGGGCCGCGAACTCCAGATTCTCGAGCAGGGTGAGATCGTCGTAGAGCATGGTCTGGTGGGCCACCAGACCCAGCGCGGCACGACTGGCGGGATCATCGGCGCGGAGCGGCTGACCGGCCACATGCACGGTTCCCGCGTGAGGCCGGATCAGGCCGGCCAGCAATTTCAACAGGGTGGATTTGCCGGCGCCGTTGGCGCCGAGGACGAGCAGGCAGTGGCCGGGAGCGAGCTGGAGTGAAAGGTCGTGCAGGACCCGGCGCGTTCCGTAGCGCCGGGTCAGTCCTTCAGCGGCGAGCAACCACCGCGGATCCGGCGTGTTCGATGGCCCGACCGAGTTCGTCGAGGTCGAACGGCTTGACGATGTAGCCGTGGTAGGAAAGGTTGAGGACCCGGAGCTGGGGTTCGACACTCAGATAGGCCGTGGTGATCACGATCGGCAACTCGGGCAGTTCGGCCCGGAGCCGGCGCAGGAGATCAATACCGTCCGTGTCCGGCAGCCGCATGTCCAGCACGGCCACCTCGGGACGACAGGCGGCCAGCTGTCGCATCGCTTCCGCACCGGTCTCGGCGGACGCCACCTCGTAGCGGCGACCGAAATACCGTCGGTAGCTCAGCTGGAGCGCGGCTTCGTCCTCGATGAACAACACCCGCAGTGGTGCGGCCGTGGCGATCATGCGACCCCTGTAATCAAACCTGACCGGATTCGAGCTGGAAGAGATCATCCAGTTTGGTGAGCACCAGCAGGAACCGGAGCTCCTCGTTCACGTTGCGCAGCACCACCACCTGTTTCCGTTCCGCCGCCCGGCGCTGGACCAGCATCAGCGCGCCCAGGCCGGCCGAGTCCACCTGGCGGGTGTTGCTCAGGTCGATGACCAGGCGGCCGGTGCGCTCGGGGAGCGTATCCAGCAATGCCGTGGCCTGCTGACGGAAATCGCTGCGTGTGTCGAGCCCCAGGTGCCCTGGAGCCACCAGATTCTTCATAGCCGATTGCGTGGTCAGCATGCTTCCTCCCACGCCCGATTCCGCGTACACGAGGCCTCCGCGCCTTGGTCTGGCGCAACGGGACGGCAGCTCGCATTCGCGGTGCATCCCGCCTTCGGCACCGAGCTATCTCTTCGGTGGCGCTGAAGAGACCTCTAGTTTTGCGGCCCCGGATCACTCCGGGTGTGCTCTTATCGGGCGGATCAATTGTTTGTGGGCGACTGGCCCTGTGCCCACTCATAAAGCGAGTCCGGTGCCAGTTTCAGCAACCGGAAGATCCAGAATGAGTTAGGGTTGTGCGCGGAGAAATCGCCCATTTTCTTCGGGTGGCACTCCGCGAGAACGCTCTAGATCTGCAACCCCGAAGGGTTTGCCCACCCCCGTCAGGACTCCGGCATGAGCGACCAGATCAGCAGTTTGCTCTCTGAAAACCGGCGTTTTCCGCCTCCTCCAGCGTTTGCCGCCAGGGCCGTGGCCCAGCCCGGCATCTACGCCAGCGCCAATGCCGATCCCGTTGGATTCTGGGCTGACCAGGCCCTGCAGCTCGATTGGATCAAGCCCTGGCAGAAGGTGCTCGACTGGCAACCGCCCCACGCCCAGTGGTTCGTGGGTGGCCAGCTCAACGCCTCCGCCAACTGCCTCGACCGGCACCTCAATGGCCCTCGGCGCAACAAGGCCGCGATCATCTGGGAGGGAGAACCCGGTGATCGCCGAGTGATGACGTACTGGGACCTGGCCAGGGAAGTCCAGCGGGCCGGTAACGCGCTCAAGACACTCGGGGTCCGCCGTGGCGATCGGGTGGCCATCTACCTGCCGATGATCCCCGAAGCGGCGATCGCGATGCTGGCCTGCGCCCGGATCGGGGCCATCCACTCGGTGGTGTTCGGCGGCTTTTCGGCCGAATCGCTGCGCGACCGGATCAACGACCAGGGGGCGGTATGCCTGATCACCGCCGATGGGGGCTATCGCCGGGGACAGACCTTGCCGCTCAAGCGGATCGCCGACGAGGCCATCACGGCCTGCCCCTCGATTCGGGATGTGGTCGTGGTCAGGCGCCGCCCCGGCTCCGAGGGGGATGAGTCGTTCGCCACGATGGTTGAAGGTCGGGACCACTGGTGGCACCGGCTGCTGGAGGCCGCCTCGCCGGTCTGCCCGCCAGAGGCCATGGAGGCCGAAGACCTGCTGTTCATCCTGTATACCTCCGGCACCACCGGCAAGCCGAAGGGTATCGTGCATACCACCGGTGGGTATCTCACCCAGGTGGCGTCCACGACCCGGAATGTCTTTGACCTCAGGGACGAGGATGTGTTCTGGTGCACCGCTGATATTGGCTGGGTCACCGGACATTCGTACGTGGTGTACGGTCCGCTGGCCAACGGGGCCACGGTGCTGATGTACGAGGGCGCGCCTGACTGGCCGGAGCGCGACCGGTTCTGGCGGCTGATCGAGCGCTATGGAGTCACGGTGTTCTACACCGCCCCGACCGCCATCCGGGCCTTCATGAAATGGGGCGACTCTCACCCCGCCGGCCACGATCTTTCAACCCTTCGGCTGCTTGGCTCGGTCGGTGAACCGATCAATCCCGAGGCGTGGATCTGGTATCACGAGAAGATCGGCCACGGCCGCTGCCCCATCGTCGATACCTGGTGGCAGACCGAAACTGGCGGGATCATGATCACCCCGCTCCCGGGCGTGACGACCACCAAGCCGGGTTCAGCCACAGTGCCGTATCCGGGTGTCACGGTCGAGATGGTGGATACCACCGGCAAGCCGATCACGCAGGGCGGCGGCCTGCTGACCATCACCCAGCCGTGGCCCGGGATGCTCCGCACCATCTATGGCGATGACGAGCGGTACCAGCAGACCTACTGGAGCAAATTCCCCGGCCGCTACTTCGCCGGGGATGGCGCCAAGCTCGACGAGGATGGCTACTGGTGGATCCTGGGCCGGGTCGACGATGTGCTCAACGTCGCCGGCCATCGGATCGGCACCATGGAAATCGAGAGTGCACTGGTGGATCATCCGGCGGTGGCGGAAGCGGCGGTGGTGGGCAAGAGCCACGACCTCAAGGGCCAGGCCATTGCGGCGTTCGTCACCCTGCGAGAGGGTTTCAGGGCGACCAGCAGCCTCAAGGACGAACTCCGCGAGCACGTCAGCAAGAAGATCGGGGCCATCGCCAAGCCGGATGACCTGCTGTTCAGCGCCGACCTGCCCAAGACCCGGAGCGGCAAGATCATGCGCCGGCTGCTCAAGGACATTGCCGAAGGCCGGGCCCTGGGTGACACCACCACGCTGGCCGATCCGAACGTGGTGAGCAAACTCAAGGACCTGTACGAGGCCGAGGAGAGCTGAACTGATGATTCATGTCGTGGCGGAGATCAGGTTGCACCCCGGAAAGACGGCAAATTTCCTCGTAGATTTCCGCCGGCTCGCTCCCGAGGTCCATGCGGAAGACGGCTGTATCGAGTATGGCGCGACCACTGACACCCGGAGCGGCCTCGCGGCGCAAGCGCCGGTCCGCCACGATCTCGTGACCGTGATCGAGAAGTGGCGCGACGTCGCTGCGCTCGATGCCCACCTCAAGGCGCCGCACTTGGCAGCCCATCGAAGGCGCACGGCGGATTTCGTGCGTGAGGTACGGATCTACGTGCTGGAAGGGGTCTGATAGGCGGACCGGCGGACCGGCGGACCGGCGGACCGAAACTAAATTGAATCTTCGAATTTTTCTCGTCTCTCGTCTCTCGTCTCTCGTCTCTCGTCTCTTGACTCTCGTCTCTCGTCTCTCGTCTCTTGACTCTCGTCTCTCACCCTCGACCCCCAATTCCAGGCTACAGTCTAGAACTGGATCTGCGCCCCCATCTCCACCACCCGGTTGGGCGGCAGATTGAAGAACGCCGTGGCACTCTGGGCGTTCCGCGCCATGATCACGAACAGCGCCTTCCGCCAGCGCCACATCCGTCGTTCCACCGGCGGCGGTTTCACCCCGCGCCTGGGCACCGTGGCAATCAACGTCTCCCGGCCCAGGTAGAAGGTGGTCTCCATCGGCTTGACCACCAGTCCAAAAGCCACCAGCGCCCGGAGTGCCGCCGGCACATCGGGTGATTCCATAAAACCGTAGCGCGCCTCGACGGTAAAGAAGCCTTCGCCCATCGATTCGAAGCTGACCCGCTGGGACTCCTCGACCGTCGGCACGCCCATGGCCTTGACCGACATCAGGATTACCCGCTCGTGCAGCACCTTATTGTGCTTGACATGATGTAGCAGCACTGGCGGTGCCCCACCGGCCTTGGACGTCATGAATACGGCGGTGCCGCTGACCCGGGTCGGCAGCCGCCGCGCCACATCCGACAGGAACATTTCGACCGGCAGGCTGTTCTCTTCCATCACACTCGACAGCAGCACCCGGCCCCGCTTCCAGGTGCTCATCAGCAGGTAGATCGCGGCGCCGATCACCAGCGGGAACCAGCCACCCTGTCCCACTTTCACCAGGTTGGCCCCGAAGAAAGCCAGGTCGACAACCAGGAACGGGCCCGCCACGATCAGGGTGCGCCAGACCGGCCATTTCCAGCGGATGTGGGTCAGCCGGGCAAACAGCACCGTGGTGATGGCCATGGTGCCGGTCACCGCAATACCGTAGGCCGCCGCCAGATTGGTCGAGGAGCGGAAGGCCAGCACCAGCCCGACGCAGCTCACCATCAGCAGCCAGTTGACCTCGGGGACGTAGATCTGCCCGGCCTCCGTCGCGGAAGTATGGGTGACGGTGACCCTGGGGCAGAAGCCGAGCTGCACCGCCTGCCTGGTCAGCGAAAAGGCTCCCGAGATCAGCGCCTGTGAGGCCACGATGGCCGCCGCCGTGGCAATGGCTACCATCGGATAGCGGCCCCACTCCGGCACCAGCAGGAAGAACGGGTTGACCGATGCCGATGGATCGTCCAGCAGCAGCGCGCCCTGGCCGAAGTAGTTGAGCATCAGCGCGGGGAGCACCATTCCGAACCATGCAATCCGGATCGGCCGGCGGCCGAAGTGCCCCATGTCGGCGTACAGCGCCTCCCCGCCGGTCAGCACCAGGACCACGGCACCCAGAATCAGGAAGCCCCGGACCCCGTCGCGCACGAAAAAGTCATAGGCATACAGCGGATTGATGGCCTTGAGGACCGACGGCTCACGGGTGATGCCCACCACCCCGAGTATCCCGATGCAGAGGAACCAGACCACCATGATCGGCCCGAAGATGGCCCCGATACCGGCGGTCCCCCGCTTCTGGAACCAGAACAGCAGGATCAGGATGATGACGGTGAGCGGCACCACAAAGGTCTCGAATGCCGGGGCAATGATCTTGAGCCCTTCGGTGGCACCCAGTACTGAAATCGCTGGCGTGATGACACCGTCGCCGTACAACAGCGCGGCGCCGAACACCCCAAGCATGATCAGCAGGCGGGACCAGCGGGTCGATTCATCGGGCTGGGGCCGGACCAGCGCCAGCAGGGCCAGGATGCCGCCCTCTCCCTGATTGTCGGCCTTCATGACCTGGGCGATGTACTTGTAGGAAATCACGAAGTTCATCGCCCAGAGTACGACCGACAGTACTCCCAGCACATTCTCCGGCGTCGGATGAATGCCGTGGGCTTCCCCGAAGCACTCCTTGATGGCGTACAGCGGGCTGGTGCCGATGTCGCCATAGACCACTCCGAGCGCCGCCAGCGACAGCGAGGCCAGCGCCATTCCCTTGGGACCGGGTCTTGGATCGGGCTGGCCGGGCAGCTGCCCAGCCGGCATGGTCCCGGTATTGGTCTGCAGCGTCAGGCTCATCGCGCGGTCCGCCGCCGATCCAGCTCCGCCGCCCCGAAGATGAGCGTGATGATCACTGCCGACCCAACGCACCAGCGGCAGATGGCATGCAGCACGAACAATTCAATGGATGTGAGGTAGGCGCTGAACAGTACGCCGAGTCCCGCCAGCACCAGCAGGGCCCGGACGGGAGCGGGCCGCTGGTCGGCGGGGGCGCTGAGACCAGCTATGGCCAGGGCCAGCAGCACCAGGTATCCGGCCAGGCCGATCAGTGAGACCTCGATGCCGAGCAGCTTGGCGTAAGAGCTGAACTGCACCAGTTCGCAGGAGCCGGTGCCGCAGGCCAGGGTGCCGATCCGGCCGGTCTTGTACAGATACAGGTACGCCGCCAGCAGCACCCCGCACAGGCTGAGCAGGGCGCTGGTCATCCGGTATCGCATATCAGTGAGGGCGTTGGGCCAGGGAATCGACCAGTCGCTTGATGTCATCCGCGGCCAGTCCGCCGGGATACATCTTGCCACCGATAATGAACGTGGGAGTAGCGTGCACGCCGAGCCGGCCACCCGATTCGTAGTCGGCCTGGATCCGGCCGGCATACTTGGCTGAGGTCATGCAGACATCGTACTTGGCGAGATCGAGGCGGTTGTCCCTCGCAAAGCCGCGCAGCACATCTGCCGGGTCCGGTTCCAGCGCCCAGCTGCCCTGCCCGTCGAAGATCTTGGCACTTTGCTCCCAGTACTTGCCCTGGTCCGAGGCGCAGGCCGCTGAGTGAGCCGCCACCCGCGAGCCGGTTTGGCCGTTGAGCGGGAAGTCGCGGAACCGCCAGCGCAACTTGCCGGTGTCGATCAGCCGCGCCTTGATGTCCGGAAAGGTGACGACCGCGAACTGGCCGCAGTGGGGGCACTCATAGTCGGCGTACTCGGTGATCTCGACCGGGGCGGAATCGGAGCCCAGGAGGTACCCGTGGAAGCCGGCGGTATCAGAGGCCTGCACCGTGACGTCGACGGGAATGATGACCCGCTTCTGCTGGCTCATCAGGTAGCCGATGGCCCCGACGCCCACGATGGCCACCACGGCAAAGAGCGTGTAGAAGCGTTTCAGTCCCCCGGTCTGGTCCGCCATGGCTGCTCGTCCTCTGGGTCATCGTGAAGGAAGGGATCGCTCTGCTCGGCCTCTTCGACCAGCCGGCGGTGGGCCGCTATTTCAGGCGAGTCGTACGTGGCACGGACTTCATAGTGAAACAGCTCGGACCGGAGGTCGCCCAGCCGGCGCTGAAGTTCGGGCACATCATGCAGCAGCGCGTCTCGCTGGTCCAATTCCCTGATCCAGTCGCCCAGCGAGCGCAGCAGCTCCTGCAGCCGCTGCAGCCGATTGGCTCCGTACACCTCATCATGTTCGCTCATCAGCCCTCCTGTCCCGGGTTCCGCACCCGGCGCTCCGGACCGCAAATGTAATGGCAGCCCGCCGCTGGCGGACATCGGGGTTTGCAACCAATGGTGCAAGCGGTCTATATTGGTGCATTCCACGGACCAGAAGGGGGCACACAGAATGTCGAAAAAGAAGACACGTCGGGAAACGGCTACTGCAACGACCTTTGATCAGGCGCGTGACGAACTTTTCAGCCACATCCTCCGGTGCCAGGTCCTCGAAGCACTTCCAGAGCATCAGAAGGAATGGTTCGACGACACCATGCAGTATATTGGCGAGCGCTACCACGACCTCGCCGAGGAGCAGGTCACCCAGCTCCGCCAGCTCGGCGAGCGGTTCTGCCAGCCAGTCGTAGCCCGGAACCCGGCCGCCGTGGCCGGCGCCACCAGCTAGTCCGGCCTAACGACCAGACGTGAGGGGCCACCCAGTGGGTGGCCCCTTCTTGTTTGTCCTTGCCGGGCCGGCCCCACCCCATCGGACGCGACGGCACTCAGCTTGACGTCCCGGGCGCGGACCCCTGACCGATGACGAAGTCATAGGTGATCGGGATATCCGGATTGAGCGAGTGAATGACCGAGCAATACCGCTCGATCGACAGGTCGATGGCCCGCCGCGCCTTGGTTTCATCCAGCCCGGCGCCAGCCAGGCGGTAGCTGAGCTTCACGGCGGTGTATCGCTTGGGATCGTCGAGCCGCCGCACCCCCTCGACATCGATCCTGAAGTCGGTCAGCGTGACCCGCATCTTCTCGAGGATGAGCACCACATCGGCGCCGCTGCAGCTGCCGATCGCGAGCAGCAGGGTATGCATCGGACCGGGGGCGATGGTGTTGTCGCCATCGACGGCAATGGCCGGCCCGCCGGGGGCGCCGCCCGAAAAACGCAGCCCGCCCTGCCACGCCATCGTGACCCGCCGGATATTGTCAGTCATGTAATCGAATGAATAGGTAGCGGTGACTAGAGCGGCCGACGAGCGACGGCCGCCGCTCGACTGTAGTCCCAGATGGCGTACAGCGCGATGGCGCCGGTGGCCCAGGCCAGCTGCCGCAGCACCGGAGAACCGGCCAGGAACGCCAACAGGGTCAGCATCTGGCAAACCGTGACGGCCTTGCCGCCCAACCGGGCGGGGATGGCGCTGGGACGGCCGGATATCGCGGTGACCACAAAGGCGATCGCCGCCACCGCATCCCGGGCCAGCACGGCGGCAATTTCATACCAGGCCAGCCGCCCCGATATCGCGACGACCCCGAATGCAGCGGCCATGAACAGCTTGTCCGTCACCGGATCGAGAAATGCCCCGAGGCGGGAGCCGCCGAAGCGCCGGGCCACGGCGCCGTCCAGCAGATCGGTGATCCCCGCCAGCACCAGCGCGACGACCCGGATTTCCACCTGCGAAAACACCACGAAGCAGACCGCTAGTGGCAGCCGGACCAGCGTCAGTCCGTCGGCCGCGGTGAAGCGGGGGCCAGCTTGCTCGGGCCCTGAGGCCACCTTACCTTCGGGCATCAGGCTCTCCGCCGAGGCTCCGCAATGGATCTCGCACTGCTGAAAAACGTGGCGATTTTCGCTGATCTCGACGACGGGGAACTTGCCCAGGTCGCCGAAATTTGCAAAGAGCAGAAGTTCAAGGGCGGCCAGACGATCTTCAAGGAAGGCGAGCCGGGCAACCGGTTCTATATCATCGTCTCCGGAGACGTCCGGATCAGCCGGAATATTCCCGGTTCCGGCGAAGAAGCCCTCGCGATCCTCAAACCGGGGGCCTGTTTCGGCGAGATGTCCGTGTTCGACCGCTCCGAGCGTTCCACCGACGCCATCGTGAACAACCCGGCTGTCTGCATCACGATCAACCGCCCCGATTTCGAGATGCTGCTCGACTTCAACCGCGACCTGGGCTACAAGATCCTCTGGGCCATGGTGCGGCTGCTGTCCGGCCGACTGCGCGCCACCAACGACAACCTGCGCTCATTCCTCGCGATGTCGATGTTCTGATCGCGGTCTCGATGACAGTCCCTCCGTCCGTGCCTGGCCACCCGCTCACCGACCTGCCCGCCACCCGGCTGCACGACCCCGCGGCCCTCAGCGCCGCGGTCATCGCGGCCGGTGCCGCGCTCGGCCTGATGGCCCACGGTACTCCCGTCGTGCGTGGCGGGCCGCTGGGCACCGCCATCGCGCTGCTGGCACCGGGCGGCCATGTCATCGCGCAGGCCGACCCGACGGCGGGGCGATGTCTGGTCGACATCCTGGTTCCCGCCGGCGGCTCACCCGAGCGCGGGCTGATGGCGATGATCCGCCGCCCGGGTTCTGCCACCTGACGCAGTCCACCACTGGAGCGAACATGTTGAAGGAAAGTCCGGACCACCTCGATGCCGATCTGATCATCAAGCTGTACGACTTGCGGCGTGAAGCGACGATGCGCGAGTCGCGCCGGCTGATCCTGAAGGAGTACTGGCCCCGGACCGCAGAGGATGCCCTGGCCGTGCTCCGCAGCGAACATCCGCTCAACACGGCCTGGCGCCAGACGGTCGGCTATTGGGAAATGGTCTACGGGATGGGCCGCCACGGGATCATCAACGGCGATTTCCTGGTCGAGAACAACGGTGAGGGACTGGTGCTGTTCAGCCGGGCCGAACCCCACCTCCAGGCCCTGCGGGCCGCCGGTAACCCCCGCACCATGGCCAATGCCGAATGGGTGGCGACCAATACCGAAGTCGGTCGTCAGACCGCCACCCGGTTCAGGGCCATGGTGGCCGCCAAGCTCAAGGCCGAGGCCAAGTAGCCCAGGGTGCCCGCAGCGCCGCATCGGCTGACCGCGCGGCTGCACCTCGCGCTGCCGCGCGAGCGGGTATTCGGATTCTTTGCCGACGCCACGAACCTTGAGCGGATCACCCCGCCGGAACTTCGGTTCCGGATCCTGAACCCGCCGCCAGTAATCATCAGGCAGGGCACCTTGCTCGATTACCGGCTCCGGCTGCACGGCATCCCATTTCACTGGCAGAGCCTGATCAGCACCTGGCAGCCGTCCGACTGCTTCGTGGACGAGCAGGTGCGCGGGCCGTATCACAGCTGGATCCACCGCCACCGATTCCTCGAAGACGGCGCCGGCACCGTGATTGAGGATTCCGTCGACTATGAGCTGCCACTGGGCCCGCTTGGGCGCGTGATCCAGCCGCTGGTGCGGCTGCAACTCGACCGGATCTTTGCCTATCGTCAGCGGGCGGTAACCGCCTGCCTGGCTGAAGATCCGGACATCGGCACTGGTTGAAACTTCCAACGCCGTCTCGAATCGTCTCTCGTCTCTCGTCTCTCGTCTCTCGTCTCTCGTCTCTCGTCTCTCGTC
>JBEPVA010000034.1:0-21984 GCA_041691295.1 Gemmatimonadota bacterium | reverse complement strand
CCACCAGGGCCATCGCCATGAAGGTCAGCGGACTCCCCAGTACTCCGCTCAGTACCCCTGCCAGCACCGGTCCCGGCAGCCGGATCCCGGTGGGGGCCGTGGCGCCGGTCACCAGCGGCAGAGCCATCAGCCCGACTGCCACGATCACGCAGCCAGCTTCCATCACCCGGCGCTCGCCGAACCGGCGCACCACCCGTCCCATCAGGCCCCCCTGGGCACCGGCGGTAACCAGCCCGAGCAGCACGAAGAAGTAAGCGGTGTGGCGGCGGTCGTAGTGCATCGCGCGTTCGAGATACAGCGGAAAGACCACGTACATCACGGTGAACGCGATGCTGGACAGCAGCACCACCAGCGCCGGTGGCAGCAGCAGCGGCCAGTTGACTGGGGCCCGGACCCGGCCGCGACTCCGCTGCGCCGAACTCTCCGGCAGCCGGAACAGCGCCAGCACCAGGTTGATGGCGCAGAGCCCGGCGGCCACCAGCCCGGGCAGGTGATCGCCGTAATGACTGCTGATCCCACCGATCGCGGGGCCGACCATAAACCCCAGGCCGAATGCCGCGCCGATCAGCCCCATGGCGCTGGAACGCCTCTCCGGGGTGGTGACATCGGCCAGGTAGGCCTGGGCCACATTCACGGTGGCACCCATGCAGCCGGCTAGTACCCGGGAAAGCAGCAGAATCTCGAAGCTCCCGGCATAGGCAAACAGCAGGTAAGACAGTGCGCTGCCGGCCAGCCCGATCAGGATCACCGGCCGACGGCCGATCCGGTCACTCAGCCGTCCCCACCATGGGGCCAGCAGGAACTGGCAGAGCGAGAAGCTGGCGACCAGAATCCCGATCCGGGGATCGCTCACCGCCAGCCGCGCCGCATAACTCGGCAGCAGTGGAAGCACGATCCCGAAACCGATGATGTCGATGAATACGGTGGTGAAGACGGCGAGGACTGCGGGGCGGGAGCTGTCAGCGCGGAAGTGGGCCACGAACCGTTCCCGGGAGGTCAGGGCTGCAGGCCGGGAGACTCCGGGGCGGGAGGCGCGTCACCCATGGCAAGGTAGACGGCGCTGCGACTGCAGGCGGTGCATTTCAGGGTGATCCGGCCACCCTCCTGGCTGGCCCGCCTCGGCCGGCGCTCGATGGCCGCTCCTCCACAACTTGGGCATAGCAGCGGCTTGTGGTCGCGGTCCGCCGCGATCAGGGCCAAGGCTTCGGCCGGCCGGTATTCCTTGATCCCGCGACGACCCACAGGGCGGAGGTCTTTCTGGCGGGCGGTCCGGGGATTTCTCCCTAGTCCCGCCAATGTCCAATGTACGGGCCGCCCGGCGAGGGCGCAAACCGAAGGCCGCCCGGCGTGGTTGCCGACCTCAGGGGCGGCCGGTACATTAGCCAGACCTCTCTTACTACGCCCCTCAGGGGCAGGCAGGCAAGCATGCGCTTCTGGCGAGCCATTCCTCTCGCGGCGGTTGGTGGGCTGCTTCTCGGTGCCTGCGGTGGCACCCCCGCGCCCGGTACCGTTGCTCCCGCGGACCTTCCTGCGCTCGAGGCTGAACGAGCCAAGCACCCCGCCGATCCATCGGTGCTGACCCGGATCGGCATTGCCTACTACAACGCCAAGGACTACACCCGGGCCCAGGATGCGCTCAAGGGCGCCCTCGCGGTGGAAAAGGGGAACTATCCGGCCTCGGTCTATCTCGGACTGTCGCAGGAGGCTGCCGGCAACCTGGCCGGCGCCCGCGCCAGCTACAACGCCGCCGGGACTCTGGCTCGCAACTCGGCCGAAAAGGGCGAAGTCCGCGGCCTGCTCACTCTGCTGACCCGCAAGGATCTCGAGCAGGCGTCGAAGGACGCGGTGGCCCGCGAATCCGAGCTGAGCAAGCAGCCGCCGACCGAGAACACGATCGCCGTCTTTCCGTTCCGCTACCTCGGAACCAATCCCGACTTCAAGCCCCTCGAATCGGGCCTGACCTACCTGGTCGTGACCGACCTGTCCAAGGTCAACCGCCTCACCCTGCTCGAACGCGCCCGGGTCCAGAACCTGGTCGATGAGATGAAGCTGACCGATGCCGGCAAGACCGATCCGGCCAGCGGCGCCCGGTCCGGCCGGATGCTGCGCGCCGCCTCGGTGGTGCAGGGCACCCTGCAGAACGGCTCCTCGGCGGACCGGCTCAAGCTCGACGCCAGCGTGGTGGCCACCACTTCGTCGACGGTCGTGGCCAACGGCTCAGCCAATGATGATCTCAAGAAACTGTTCGACATGGAAAAGCAGGTGGTCTTCCAGTTGTTGCAAAAGATGAATATCCAGCTCACGCCGGCCGAGCAGCGGGCCATCAGCGAGCGGCCCACCGCGGACCTGCAGGCGTTCCTGGCATTCAGCAACGGACTCGAAGCCGAAGATCGCGGTGACTTCAAGGCCGCCGGCGATGCCTACGGGCGGGCCGCCGCGCGGGATCCCAACTTCAAGGCCGCCAAGGAACACCAGGCGGCGGTGGTGGAGCTGAGTGGCCTGGGTGTGAGCGCGCCGGTGGCGCTGGGCAGCCTGGGCGGACCGAATGTCACACCCGGTGACCGCAATCCGCCGACCAGTACCGGTGACCTGCTGCACAACCTGATTGGCGGCACGGTGCCGGGGACCGGCCATCAGATCGAGATCGCCACCCGGCCGCCCGATGAGCGCCACAATCTGCCCGAGGTCAACGGCGGCGGCGTGACCGATCCCCCCAGCCTGACCGGCACCATCATCATCATTATCACCCGGCCGTGAGGAGTCTGTCGATGCGCTTCCGCTCGATCCTGGCACTGCTGGTGCTGGCCGCCCCGGTCAGTCTGGCCGCCCAATCGCCCTTCTCGGGCGATGGCGGCGTCTCCTCCGGCATCATCTACAAGCGGTACAGCTTCGGCTCGACCTACCCGACCAAGAATGTCGAGCAGATCGCGGTGCCGTTTGGTGTGGTCATCCCGATCGGCCGGCAGTTCTCGGTCGACATCGGGACC
Organism: Gemmatimonadota bacterium; assembly: GCA_041691295.1. Taxonomy (GTDB): domain Bacteria; phylum Gemmatimonadota; class Gemmatimonadetes; order Gemmatimonadales; family GWC2-71-9; genus DATEHG01. The sequence goes on along the minus strand of JBEPVA010000034.1, from coordinate 18,997 downwards.
TACTACGCCAACACCAAGACCCACGATGCCGCGACCGGCGATGCTCACACCCTCGACGGATTCACCGACACCCAGGTCCGCGGATCGTACGTCTTTGGCAATGACCGGCTGGTGCTCAGCCTGATGCTCAACCTGCCAACCGGAGCCGAGAAACAGACCCAGCAGGAACTGGACGTCTCCAGCGCCATAGCCTCGAACTTTCTGCTCTTTCCGGTGGCCAGCTATGGCAACGGTTTCTCCGGCACGCTCGGCGCTGCGGTTGCGGTCCCGGCCGGTGGCTGGAACCTTGGCCTGTCCGCCAGCGGCAGGCTGAGCGCCAAATACCAGCCCTACGATGATCCGGACACTGCCATCAGCAACCTGCGCTACAAGCCCGGCTTCGAGGGCCGGGTACGGGTCGGGGCAGATCACCTTATCGGTGCCTCACGGCTAGCGCTCGGATTTACGCTCAGCACCTTCTCCAACGACCAGGCAACGGGTGGAGGCAGCCCTGGCGCCTACAGTCCTGCCACCCGGTACATCAGTCAAGTCAGCCTGACATCGCCAATCGGGTCCAACTCGCTCGCCGTCTACGCCTGGGACTATTACCGGTCGAGCAGTAAGAGCGACAGCTTGGTCGGATTTTCGTCCAAAGAGAACATTTTTACAGTCGGCGCTCAGCTGGGCATTCAGGCCGGTCCCAAGGTCAGCATTCAGCCCCTCATCGAAGCCCGGGTCCTGGGTTCTGCTCCAGCAAGCGGCAGCGGCTTCCTGTTTGGCGGCGGCGCGACGGCTCGCCTCGAGGTCACTCCTCGATTCTCCCTGATTCCAGGCGCCCGCTACGACACCGGCCACATCAAGTCGACTGCGGTCGGCCAGCCGAGCGTCACCGGGTTCGAGGGATCGCTGCGGCTGCGGTACGCGCTCTAACAGCAGGCCAGGTGGTAGTGGTAGCACGAGCTACTAACTGAGCGCGCCCACGGCTTCACCGCCGTTGGGCGCGCTTCTGCTTGACTGGGGGCCCCAGTCGATGGTACGTTGGCCCCCGCTTGGCGGCCCTTCTGGCTGTCCAGGCTCCCCTACCGCCAGGGCCCCATGGCCCGGCGAAGGAGTCGACAGTGGCCTCCGAACTCGGCGGATCCCAGATCTCCACGCTGCTGGAAACCCTACCCGGCATCGCCAACGTGCTGCGGAGTCCGGTAGCGGACGCATTGCTGAACATCATCCGTGCTGCGGCCCGGCTGGGCGATTTTGACGAGGCTGACGCTGACGAGGTGGTGAAGTACGCCACCCGCCGCGGTCTGCTGGGTCAGGAAGAGGGCGATCGCGTGATGGCCGAGCTGAAGGAAGAGGCCCAGAAGAAGCACGAGCGAGCGGCCGTCAAGGCCGAGAAGAGCAGCAGGAGCCACAAGGCCAAGCGGCCTGCGGCCAAGAAAGCCCCCAAGAAGAAGAAATAGGCCGGCGGCGCCCGACGCCGGCTCAGGTCCTGAACTCGGCGACCAGCTTGGTCAGCCGGGTGGCTCCTTCCAGCAGTTCGCTGGCGGACGCCGCCATATCCTCGGTTGACGCGCTCTGTTCCTCAGCGGCGGCCGCCACTTCCTGACTCGACGATGCGTGCTCCGAGGCTGACTGGGCCACCTGCGCCGTCCGTTCGGCCAGCTTGTCCACCACCGCGCGATTCTGTTCGGCCTCACCGGCCACTACGGCCGCGGCCGCCTGGACCTCCTGCACCACCCGTCCGATCTCCTCAAGGCCGCTGGCCGCTCCCTGGGCCACATGCTCGATCCCGCTCACCTTGGTCGTACCGATTTCCATGGTCAGCGAAACTTCACGGATCGACTTGCGGATGAACTCGACCGTCTTGGTCACATCCTCCGCCGCCTTGGCGCTGGAGTCGGCCAGGTGACGGACTTCTTCGGCCACCACCGCGAAGCCGCGACCATGCTCCCCGGCCCGTGCCGCCTCGATGGCGGCGTTGAGTGCCAGCAGGTTGGTCTGCGACGAGATCTGCTTGATCAGGTCGATGAATTCGGTGATCGATCCGGAGAGCTGCGCCAGTTCCTGGACCTGGTGGGCCGAGGTCTGCACCACCTCACGGACATCGAGCAGGGTGCGGCCCGCCGCTTCCACGTCGGTCCGGTGGCGCGTCGCGACGGCCCGAATGGCCTCACCGAGCTGGACCACCCGGGCCGCCGCTTCGGCGTTGGTGGCGGCGTTGGCCCGGAGCTTGGCCAGCATTTCATCGGCGTCCTGCATCCCGCGGACCTGGTGATCGGCGCCTGAGCTGATCTTGACCATGGCAGTGGAGATTTCACCGCTTGAGGCGGCCAGCTCCTGGCTCATCGCCGAGAAGTCGCCGGCCCGGCCGCCAATCTGCTGTGATTCGTCGACCACCGCGGCCACGATGGTGCGAAGCTGGCTCGACATCGAGCCCATGGCCTGGGCCAGGGTCATCAATTCGGTGGGCATTTCACTCAGCTGCACGGCGCGGAGATCACCGGCACCCATCTGTTCGGCAGTGTGGATCAGCCGGCGGAGCGGGGTATCGACGGCTCGGACGGTCAGATAAGCCGCACCGGTGCCAACCAGCAGGACGATGACGAACAGGAACCAGACCATGGTCTGGAAGGTGGCGCCCTGGCGGCTCAGCTCGCGGCTTCGTTCCTCGGCGTGGTGGCCCTGTGAAAGGGCCAGGGCACGGACATCCCCCACCAGGGTGTCGGTGGCCTGTTGTGCCTTGCCGGCCAGCGTCCGCGCGTCGCCAGTTTGCCCCACATCGGCCAGCGCATGGGCGGTGGCGTAGGCCACTTCGACCGCGGCCTGGTTCGCCCCGATCCGGTTAACCGTGTGGCGCTCCTCGTTGGTCAGTGACGGCAGATCGCGAAACCGCCGCTGATAGGCGTAGGCCTGGTCGCCGCTGGCGGTGAACTCAGCCTTGAGATCCTCCTCCGGCGTGAGCAGATACTGCTGGGCCGAGCGGATTTCGCTAAGTACCGCCGCGACCAGACCGTTGGTGGTCTCACTGCCGGTTCGGAGCGAGGTCAGGTTGGCATTGATGGCGCGGCTCATCGAGCGGATGGCGCTGGAACCGAGCAGCGTCATCACCAGGACCAGCCCGAGCAGCGCCGCCATGGTGACGCCGATCCGGCGCCGCAGACTCTGGAACATGCTCATTACTGTCCCTCCGCCGGACGAATCCGGCCGTTCCGGATGACTCCGATGATCACCGGTTGCTTGGGAACGTCCCCGTTGGCGTCAAAGGCGATGGTGCCGGTGATCCCGTCGAATGCCGGCTCGCCGTTACCCACCAGGGCCAGGCGGTTCCGGATGTCGGCCCGGCCGGTGCCCGACTGGCGGATGACCTCCGCCAGCAGGTAAAAGGCATCGTAAGTCGCGGCGGCCGGCTGGTTGGGCGCGCCGGCGGTAGGATATCGCCGGGCGTAGGCATCAACGAACTTGCGGTTGCGGGGATTGTCCACCACGGCCATGTAGGCCGCCGACACGTAGCTGCCCTCCGACAACGCCCCGCCTTCTTCGAGTCCTTCGAGTCCGTCGCCACCGAGCACCGGCACCTTGATGCCCTTGGCCCGGGCTCGCTTCAGCACCTCGATGGCTTCGCTCTTGTTGCCGGCCACCATCATGAACTGGATGTCGCCGCGCTGGGCCAGCCGGTCGATATAGGGGCCGACCTCGGGCGTGCTGCCGAGATAGGGATCGTTCTCGGTGATGACGCCGCCCAGCCGGGTGAACTCGGCCACGAAGGTCTGGCGGATGCCGCGGCCATATTCATCGTTGAGGTAGAGCGCCGCGCCGCGGGTGTACTTGAGCTGCTGCCGGGCAAATCGGGCCAGGGCCGCACCGTGGGCCAGGTCGCTGGGGCAGATCCGGAAGGTGTAAGGACCCGCGCGGGTAACTTCAGGAGAGGTGGAGGACGGCGAGAGTTCGACCACCGGGTCCCGGGCGCCGTTGTAAATCGGCGCCGCGGCAAGGGTGGGCCCGCTGAAGACGTGGCCGATCACGGCGACGACCCCGGCCTGCTCGAGTTCGGCGGCGGCCGCTACCGCCGAGTCAGGGTCGGCGTAGTCGTCCCGCTCGACCAATTCGAGCTTCCGGCCCCCGATGCCACCGCTGGCGTTGATCTCATCAACCGCCATCTCGGCCGCCAGCTTCATGGGGGCACCAACCGGATCGGTAAACGGACCCGATAGCCCGATCCGGATGGATGCGGTCTTTCCTCCACAGGCCGCCAACAGGAGCAGCAGGCCGGCGGCCAGCGTCAGGCGGCAGGGCACGGATCGAACAGGAGGCACGAGGTGCTCCGCAGTCATGCGACGTTTGTGGGGCCGCCGTGCTCGCGTGGCAGGAGTGGGCTCGGAGAGACTCAGCACGGCGACGGGAACGCTACTGTGGCGGGCAAAGCTGGGCAATCCCCGCCGTCATCGCCTGAATCGAGGTTGTCATGCCGGACTGGACCGATCGCGAGCCCGCCATGGTATTTGACCTGCATGGCCAGTCGGTACTCGAAGCCGTCAGAAGTACAGCACAGTTCCTCACCGTCCAGCGAAAGGTCCGGCCCGGCGCTGTCGTCCGGCTGATCACCGGGCGCGGCCGTGGCGGCGGTGGCGCACCGGTGCGGGGCAGGGTCGGCACCCTGCTGCGGGAGATGCAAGAGACCGGGACCATTGTCCGGGACTTCCAGCGGGAACACGGTGAGGGAAGTTATCTGGTCAGGCTGGCTGGTTGAGGCAGTCACGGGTGTGGCGGGGCACGGTCGGCCGGTACCGGCTTTGACGGCTGCATCCGCTGTTCCATCCGCCGGCCCCAGGCATCGAGCCTGGAGCCATCGACCAGGCTGACGCTGGCCATCAGCCCGCCCGCCTCCGGCCGCCAGGTCAGTCGCATCATGGTATTGGCCCTGATCCACTGCAGCGAGTGCTGGCGGCCGCGACTGCGCTCACGGGCGCTGCCGAATTGCTCCATGAGTTGGCCCTGCCATTGCAGCAAGCCGGTCACCGTCATCCGGGTCGCGAGCGTCGTCACACTGGCGGCGCTGTCGACCGCCGACAGCCAGAGGCGGAGCTCCCGGCCGCTCGAATCGTGCATCACGGCCTGGCACTCGTGCAGGGTGGAGTCGGTCTGGCTGCGCTTGCACGCCAGCCGTCCTCCTAATGCCCGGGTGCGCGCTGCCACGCTGGTCAGCGACTGGCCCACCTCGAAGCCGCCGAATTGCAGCGGCGCCACCGGCGCCGGAGTCTGGGCGTGCAACAGGGCGTGGCTGAGCCGGAGCAGCGGGAACAGACTGGCGAGCGCGGGACGGCGGAGCCATGCCACGCGCGTGAGGCGCGCGGCCGGCTGAGGACTGGGATAGATCAGGGAACGCGCTACGGCTGCAACGGCAGTGGTGGCTGACTCATGCCTTGCGAACGTTCGAGGCCTGCAGCCCCTTCGGCCCTTCAACGATGTCAAACTCCACGGCATCTCCCTCGCCGAGGGAGCGGAATCCTTCGGCAACGATGGCGGTGTGGTGGACGAAGACGTCCTTGCCGCCCTCCTGCGCGATGAATCCGAATCCCTTCGCATCATTGAACCACTTCACGGTACCCTTGGCCATTGCCGCGCCCCCACGTCGGAGAATGGAGCCTGGCGGCTCCGTCAAATCCCGGTCAGCCAAACCGGGGAGATACGACTGGACACCGGGCCAGCGGAGAATCCGTGGGGTGCCGATTGCGATGCTTGGAGGGGGAGGACCGGTCCGTCCCGGTTTCTAAGCTCTGGATCGGCAGGATTTTTGTCAATATCGGGGGATAGCGCCGCTCAGCTGAGGACCAGTCCGGTGAGCCGGAGTTCGTGATCCAGCAGCCAGCGCTTGCGCTCGAGCCCGCCGCCGTAACCCACCAGGGTGCCGTCCTTGCCAACGACCCGGTGACAGGGAATAAACAGCGCGAGGTGGTTGGCGCCGCTGGCCTGTCCCACCACCCTGGCGGTCAGACCGGTGGCCGTGGCCACCGTTTCGTAGGAACGGGTTTCCCCTACCGGGATCCGGCACAGCTCCCGCCACACCGCGCGCTCGGCCGCCGAAGGCCCCAGCAGTGCCTCGAGATGCTCGGGGTAGTCCACCGGCTCGGCCCGTCCCTGGAAATAGCCATCGAGCCAGCCGGCCGTCGCGGGGCAGGGACCGGCGTCGATCACAATGTCGGGATGCCGGGTCCGCAACCGGTCGATCCACTTCATCCGCCGGCCTTTGCGGGCGAACTCGATAACCACCGGCTGGGTCTCGTGCTCCACCAGCAGCAGGGTACCTATCGGAGAGGGCAGCGCAGTCCAGGTGACTTTCATCGGGGAGAAAATGCACCGAAGCCCTCGAGATGGTAAGGCTGTTTATATTACGTTTCGCTTATGACGACGCCATCGACCCTGACCGTCCGCACCTTTACCGACCGGCCGGAAGCACTGAGCCACTTCATGCTCCGGGCCGGGGAGGCGCCGCGCCTGCTGGCCATCGATGATTCGGTGGGCTGCCCGATGGATACCGCCCTGGCGGCACTGGAGTGGAGCCAGGTGGTCGGCATTCTCCAGGACGACGACATGATCCACGCCGCTCGCCTGACCAGCGAAACCGCCATTGCCGTCATCGAGCGCAAAAGCGAGGAGGGCCGCCGCTTCGTCTACCTCGGCCCCCGACTCGACGCCCCGCCGATGGACAATTTCGAGGGCTCGGTGCTGTTCGACGAGCCGGGTGTGCGGGCCATCGAATTCTCCCAGCGCGGCCACGCCATCGCCCATTTCCTGAGGGCCACCACCGGCACCGGCCAGCTTCTGGCCATGCTCAGCCGACGGGCCCCGGAAGTCCGGCATATGCGGCGCTGGTTCGGCGCCATCCTGAATGAATTGGACACCGGTCGGGGGCTCATCGCCTGTTGGTTTGCCGCCTCCTCGGCCGGCAGCCTGTTCATCTCGAGCGACGGCGAAACCAGTTACCGCTACATCGAGGTCGGGCTGGAGTCCTGACCCTGCCAGTCATGGGGACAATGTGGATCCACATCTCCACATTGTGTGGAAGCCCTCCCTATCTACATGCCTTCCTGACAGTTGCCAATCCACAAATTCCACTCGATAGAATCGTGTAAACCGAATAAAGACAGGCACTTGCAATGTTTCTTCGGGTCCCTATCTTAGTCGTGCCACCGGTGGATAAAGTTCATTGGCCGACGGGTTGATGATCAGGACTGCCGGGGGATCCGGGAGGGGCGGGGTAGGTCACCGACGCTTTCAAGGGCTCAGGTGGCTGTCGATCCCGCCCGTCCTGCCCGGATACTGATGGAGCGCCCATGGCGCCTCATCCGCCCCGATCTGGCGCCTCGGGGTGCCATGCCAGGGAGCGCTCAACCCGCTCCGATGCGCAGCGCCGACCACCCGCGATGATGGCACACGAAACGGCCGCCCGGCCTATCGCCGAGCGGCCGTTTCGCATTCGACGTCCCCGGTTCACTCGGCCGTCGGATCCCGCCCCCAGTCGGTTCGATTCTGGAACACCCTGCGGTTGTCCAGCTCCCAGATCCGCCGGGAGCTCACGTCACCGGCGCCGGGAGAGAAATTCTCGGGGTCGGCCAGGGCGTCGTTGAAACTGGTCAACTTGGCGCTGGTGTTGTCGGCATAGTGCAGGATCTCGGCTTCCGGCGTCATGGGCAGCACGGGGGAGCCGTACTCCAGCCGGCCGTGGTGGGACAGGATCAGGTGCTCCAGCACGACCAGCTCGGCCTCGGTGCAGGGCGGTGTGGACTGCTCGGCAATGCGGCGCTCGAGCATCCGCAGTCCCAGCACGACATGACCGAGCAGCGCTCCCGTTGCGGTCATGGTGAACGCCGTATCCCAGCGATATGCCTCGAGTTTGCCGATGTCATGGAGCAGCACACCGGCCAGCACCAGGTCGGCGTCGGCCTTCATGACCTTGGCCATCGGGCGGGCGATGGCGGCGATTTCCGCGGTGTGCTTGAGCAGGCCACCCAGCTCGGCGTGATGACCGGCAGTGCTGGCGGGGCACTCCTCGTAGCGCCTGCGGAAATCGGGATCGTCATACAGGAGAGCCAGGACTGCGGCGAGTCGGGGACCCCGGATTTCTCCGCGCCAGCGATCGAGCACGTCCCAGTAGCCGCTGATCTCGCCGACGCTGGGCAGCAGTTCGCGGAGCGGAACCTCGCTCTTCGGGAGACTGCGGATTGAAGTGATCTTGAGCTGGCGCCGTTCGCGATAGGCGGAGACTTCGCCGATGACCTGCACCACATCGCCGCGGGCGACGCCGGCTATCCGGTGGGCATCAGAAGCCCAGACGGGTGCGCTTGCGATCCGTCCCGAGCGGTTGCCGAGGGTCAGGATTGTGTGCGGATTGTCACCGCCGCGCTGATCCAGCTCCAGTACCAGGAGGGGATCCTGGATCCGGGAGCCCAGACTCAACGTTTTCAGGTCAAGATGCGTATTCATCGGCGTACAGGTCCAGGCATAGTGCTGAAAGTTAGCTGATTGCCATCCCGGAGTGCGGTGTCCCGGGAGGTGGTCGTCCCCTCGTCGGCCGGTACCATCCGGCCCTCCGGCCGGTGGCCGTCACCGGTACCGATCGATAGGTTGATCTTTAATGAAGGCCTCCCACATGCTTCTCGTCGATCTCGATCCCGTCCGCCGCGACCAGCTGGCCGCGGCGATCCGTTCCGCTGGTTACCAGGTGGTGACTGCCGGCAGCGGTCCGCAGGCCGCTGACGCCCTGGCCGTTCCAGGGCTCGGCGCCGTCGTTCTCGATCTGAATCTGCCGGATCTCGATCTGGCCGCGCTGCGCCGGGCCATCTCGCCGGCCTCCGACGCGGCGCCCGATGCACTTGAAGCGGCCGAACGCCGCCACATCGCCTCGATGCTGCGGTACACCCATGGCAACAAGCGCCGGGCCGCCCAGCTGCTGGGAATTGCCCGCTCGACGCTGCTGGCCAAGGTCCGGAAGTACGCACTGGAGCCGGCCGGCGCCGGAGTCGAAGACTGAGTCTCCGCACCAGCATTTCCCGTTTGCCATAACCGCAGTGCTGCAGCAGCACCCGGAGCCGATCTGGCCTCCGGGTGGCCCACCGTCGGGAGGTGCCGTCAGGGCCTCCACGGCGGCAGGCGTTATTCAATTCTGAGCCGTCCCCAGCGTGATACGATCAGCCGGCGTTCGACCCCGCCCCGCGCCACGACCCAAGTGGCGTTGGACACGCCGTAGGTCACCCCGGTCGGGGCAAACAGCGTGGGGCGCAATGGACCGCTGACCAGCGCTGAGGCCCTGCTGGTGCCGGGACCGGACCAGCGGGTCACGGTATCGGCGCCGGCGATTTCCTGAATCAGCATGGTATCGGGGCGGATCTCGAGCCGAACCGGGCGGCCTTCGACCATGGCCATCAGGCGGGCCCGTCCGTGGAGGGCCGCGAGCTGGTAGATGACGCCGTCGACGGCCAGGCGGTCCCGGACGCCGAGCAGCGGCGGCATCGCGATAGTGGCGATGATGCCGGCGAGTCCGAGGACCAGGGCGAGTTCGACGAGTGCAAAGCCGCGGCGCATGGCACTATGGTATCACCGCGGTTCCGATCCACTGTCATCGCGCCGACGCGGCAGGGGGTTCGAATGGCGCGGAACGCCCTTGCACCCTCTGCCCGCTTCCGGCATACTAGCCGCCATGCCCCGATCGTTGTTCCCTGCTCGCGGGCTTGCCCCGTGACACCTCCCGCGGACCTCGCCGCCTGCTGCCCCGCCGCCTCCGAGCGCCGGACGCCGGCGCTTGCCCGGGCGCGTGCGGCGGTCAGGGCCGGCCGTCACCGGGTCGGCCGTGCGGCGCTCACCGCGCACCTGATATTGCGGCGAGTGCCGGCGGCCGGCAGCACCGGTGTGGTGGACGCTGGCGGGTTGCAGCGGCTGCGCTCGGGTCTCGAGATTCCGGGCGGCCCCGGCGAAGAGGCCCGTCACCTGCTGCTCATCCTCGATGGCCTGGCGCCAGCATCGCCGCCGGCTGCACTGACGCGCGGCTTGACGGATTATGCAGTGCACCTCGAGAGCGAGGGTCATTTCACCGAGGCGTTGCTGGTCCTGGAACGGCTGCTTGGTGGACTGGCCGGATTTGCCTCGGACCGGCAAGCCGTCGACCTGTCGCTGCAGGTGGCACGGCTCGATGTCACGCTGGGTCGGTGGGAGCCGGCTGAGCGAGCCCTCGCCATCGCGGAGCGTGCCGGGGCCGCCACCGAAACCGGCAGCCGTGACCTGATAGCGCTGATCCGCGCCACGGCGCGGGTGGGCCAGGGGCGGATCAATGCGGCCCGGGAACTGGTTGAGTCAGTCCAGGGCCGCAGCAACGACCAGGGGCCGTCCGATCGGCTGGGATCGGCCTGGTCCGCACTCGGAACCGCGCTCGAAGCCAGCGGATTGCCGCTCGAGGCACTGCAGGCTCATTATCGCGCCTTGCAGCAGACCGCTGATGGCGCACCGCGGCGCCAGGTGCTGGCCAGTCTTGGCAATCTGCTGCGCGGCCTCGGAGCCGGCTCGGCCGCCAGGCAGGCGTTCACGCTGGCACTGGCCGGACCGATTCCGTTCGCCGATCAGGTCGCCGCCCGACTCGAGCTGCTCGATCTGGCCATCGGGCTGGGAGATCGGGTCGCCTTCGAACGACAGCGGCGCGAGCTTACCGCGTGGCAGGAACGGCTGCCACCGGCGGCTGCGGTAGAATTTCTGACCCGGGCGGCTGGCGGCCTTGAAGCGTTCGGCCAGGTGGCCCGGGCGGACCGGATGCTGCAGGTGGCGCTCGGCCTTGCCGAGCGACATGAATTGCACGAGGCGTGGTTCGGGATCGAACGGATGCTGCATCGCAATCGACGCGGGCCCCGGCAGCGCGAGCGGTCGGTGGCCAGCATGCTCCCGCTGCCATGGGAGCATCCCGAGATTGCCGAGGTGGCCGAGGCGCTGGAGCGGCAGGCCGAGACTGAAGCGGCACTGGCGTGAGCGCTCCCGATATCCGGGGCGGCGATCCGCTGGCCAATCTGCGGGGCTATGCCGCGCTGGCACCATGGAACCTGCGGGACCTGGCCACGCTGGCCGGCGCGCTGCTTGACGCATCGGGGATCTATCCGCTGAATGCGGCGGCGCGGGCCCGGCCCACCGAGCGGACCATCAGGTTCTATGTGGCGCAGGGTATCGTGAACAAGCCGGAAGGCCGGGGCACCGCCGCGACGTACAATTACCGTCACCTGCTGCAGGTCCTGGCCATCAAGCTGCGGCAGATGGAAGGGGCTACGCTGGACAAGGTGGCGGCTGAATTTCAGGGACTGACCGGCGATGTGATCGAGCGGCGGGTGGCCGGCGCACTGGGCGCGGCACTGCCGCCACCGGACCGGCTGGCGGTAATGCCCAATGACCACGAGCCGCGGGGCCGGGTTGGTCGGGCCATGCAGCAGCGGGCCGCTGTGGCCAGCGAGCCTGGGCAGGCCGCGCGCTTCCGCGGGGTCCAGCGGCTCGAGGTGGCACCCGGGGTGGAACTGCTGCTGGAGGGCCATCACCCGGCGCTGCGCCGCGATCCGGAAAGTCTGGCCCGGGCGGTGCGGGCGGTGCTGGACGCCGATGGCGGTAGCAGTACCTAGGCTGGATTACTTCTCGTCGCAACGGAGAAAGGTTGCCGCAATGATCATTTTGCTGATCGTGGTGGTGGTGCTGGGATTCTGGGCCATGTCGGCATACAACGGGCTGATCAAGCTCAAGAACGACGTGGCCAATGCCTGGAAGCAGATCGACGTGCAGCTCAAGCGGCGGCATGACCTGATTCCCAACCTTGTCAACACCGTCAAGGGCGCGATGGAATTCGAGAAGACCACGCTCGAAGCCGTGATCTCGGCCCGCAACAGGGCCGTCAGCGCCACCGGGGTACCACAGGTGGCCAAGGCCGAGGGTGAACTGACCCAGGCGCTGGGGCGGTTGTTTGCGCTGAGTGAAGCCTATCCGCAGCTCAAGGCCACGGAAAATGTGAAGCAGCTGCAGGAAGAGCTGACCAGCACCGAGAACAAGATCGGGTTTGCGCGGCAGCTCTACAACGACGTGGCCACGGCTTACAACACCCGGCAGATGCAGTTTCCCACCAATCTGATGGCCGGGGTGGCCAAGGCCTCGCCGGCTGAGTTGTGGCAGATCGACGATGCCAGCGAGCGGGCGGTTCCCACCGTCGACCTGTCGAGCCCCAAACCCCCGGCGTGAGCACGGCCAACCTCTTCGAGCAGCAGGAGGCCAACCGCCGGCACACTGTCTGGCTCGTCGCGCTGTTCATGCTGTTCTTTGCCTGGGTGGGTTTCGGTGGCGATCTGGCGCTGTACTACCAGAGCGTCAACGACCCACCCGGCGCCTATCACCACACCATTCCATTCATCGGAATCGGCGCCACCCTGGTGGCGGCCGGCATCTGCTGGTTTTCCTGGAAGAGCGGGGCCCGGCGGGTGCTGTGGGCCACCGGGGCCGAGGCAATCATCGAGCCGGTGGGTGAGGAACAGCAGCGGCTGGTCAACGTGGTCGAGGAAATGGCCATCGCGTCGGGGCAGCCCAAGCCGCAGATCTGGGTCATTCCCGATGACGATCCCAACGCCTTTGCCACCGGGATGGACCCGGCGCATGCCAGCATTGCGGTGACCCGAGGCCTGCTCCACCTGCTCAACCGCGATGAGCTGCAGGCGGTGGTGGCCCACGAAATGGCGCACGTGCAGAACTACGATACCCGGCTGATGACGCTGCTGGCGGCCATGGTGGGCGCCATGGCACTGATGTCGGACGGACTGAGCCGGGGGATGCGGTTCGGTGGCGGCAGTTCGCGCAGCAGCAGCGGGAGCGGCAAGAAGGACAGCAACCCGCTGGGGCTGATCCTGATTGTCCTGTGGGTGGTGACGGTCATCCTGGCGCCCATCATCTCGAACCTGCTGTCGATGGCCGTGAGCCGGAAACGGGAATATCTGGCCGACGCTACGGGGTCGCAGTTCACCCGCAATCCCGCCGCACTGGCCTCGGCACTCGAAAAGCTGGACTCGGCGGCGGCACCCACGCAGTCGATCACCCGCGGCGCGGCGCATCTCTGCATCGTGGATCCGGCGGCCCGGAAGATCAGCCAGCGGGAAGGGCTGCTGGGAGACATCTTTGCGTCCCACCCGCCAATCAAGCAGCGGATCATCCGGCTCAACGGGATGTCGTACCAGATGGCCAAGGCGGATGACGGTTCCGCTGGCAGTCTTCCTACTCTCTAAGGTGGATCATGGGCAGAAAAGTGGTGAAGTCCGGTCTGGTAGCGGCACTCGCGATCTTCACGCCGCTCGCCGGTTGTAGCGATAACTCGGGGCCGGGAAGCGGGAGTGATCGGCGACGGATCGCGTTTGCCAGCGACCGGAGTGGAGACGAGGAGATCTGGTTGATGCGGGCCGACGGGTCGGGACTGCTCAATCTGACTCAATCACCTGGAACGGACAGCGAACCGGCCTGGTCGCCAGATGGCTCCCTGATCGCTTTTGTTTCCAAGCGGACCGGCTTTCGCGAGCTGTTCGTCATGGACACGCTGGGAGGCCACCAGACGCAGCTTACGAGTATGTCGCGAGGGGTCGAGCGACCGACCTGGTCACCCGATGGCCAGCGTCTGATGTTTTCCGTCGATGGCAGGTTGCACACCATTGCTCCCGATGGGCAGGACACCACGGAGATCACGACGTACGCAGGCCAGGAGCCGGCGTGGAATCCGCATGCGGCAAGAGTGGCGATTGGAGGTGGAGGAGGATGTCTCGGGCTCGTTGATACGAACGGAACAAATCCCAGACTTTTCGGCTTCTGCAAACCTCGAACGGGCAGTTACACTCCGGCTTGGAGCCCGACTGGGGATCAGGTGGTATTCACTCGGTTGAGTTCGAGCCTGCAGTACTCGCTTATCATCAACGATACCTTGAGTTCGAGCGAGTTCGACCTGACCCAGCATCTCGCTCCCTCACAAGCGAACGGAGTGACCCAACCGGCGTGGTCCCACGATGGCCGGGACATCGTTTTCACCTGCAATACATCGACCGACGAGTTCAACCCGCAATTCGATCTCTGCCTGATCCATCCCGATGGATCGGGCTTCCGCCGACTGACTCACGACGCGGCTTCCGATACCTGGCCTTCTTGGGCACCCTAACCGCCGTGGCGGATTGGCGCCTCCGCGCAAGGGTATGAAGTGAGTCTGCTTCAGGTCGCCATCCTGCTCGTCCTGCTCATCGCGGCGGCGCTGGCGGCACTCTGGCTCTGGCTCCGCACCCGGCGGGCGCTGCGCGAGCAGCTGCGGCGCTCGGCGATCAGCTCGGCCCGGCGGCTCAAGTACCGGCTCGACCGCTACAAGCTGGTGGAGCGGGACGAGATCCGTCAGGCGCTGCTCAACGATCCGGCCATTCTCGCCGCCATTGTCAGCCACGCACGCGAGCATGATACCGCCGAGGTGGCGGTGCGCCGGCGGGTCAACGAATACATCGACGAAATCGTTCCGTTCTTCAATGTGCTGTCGTATTACAAGCTGGGCTACAACCTGAGCCGGCTGCTGCTCCACCTGCTGTACAAGTCCTCCATCGAATATCGCGACCAGGCCGCGCTCGACCGGATTCCCCGGCGGGACGTGGTGGTCTACCTGATGAACCACCGCAGCAATGCGGACTATGTGGTGGTGGCCTACGTGCTGGCCAAGGTGGTCAGCATCAGCTACGCGGTGGGGGAGTGGGCCCGGACCTGGCCGCTCGAATATGTGTTCAAGAGCTTCGGCAGCTATTTCATCCGGCGGCGCTACCGCGAGCCACTGTACCATACCGTGCTGGAGCGGTACGTCCAGCTGATCACCCGGAACGGCATTACCCAGGGGATCTTTCCGGAAGGCGGACTGACCCGCGATGGCGCGCTGCGACCGCCGAAGATCGGATTGCTCGACCACATCGTGCGGGTGCTGGACGATCCGACCTTCGACCGGGACATCTGGCTGGTGCCGGTCGGGATCAACTACGACCGGGTGCTCGAGGACCGCAGCCTGATCCAGGAGCGGCTGGTCAACGCCCGGTCGCTGTCGCGCTGGCAGCAGTTCACTGGGGTCTGCTACTACCTGCTGGGCAATGTCGGCCGGATGCTGACCGGCCGGCTGCGCCGGTATGGACGGGTGGCGGTGAGCTTCGGCACCCCGGTCAGTGTGCGGGGCTGGCTGGCGGCGCAGCCGAGCGGACTGCTCCACCTGCCCCGATCGGAGCGGCTGCCGCAGGTGCAGCGGCTGGCGGACTACGCCATGGAACGGATTGCCGCGGTTATTCCGGTCACCCCGGTGCCGCTGGCCTGTGCGGCGCTGCTGTCATTCGGCAGCAGCGTGGTGCCGCGGGACCGGCTGCTGGAGCGGATGGACGAGATGCGGGACCACCTGGCGGAGTTCAACGCCAAGCTGGTCCGGGGCGAGCTGCCGATCGAGGAGGTGTGGGACCGGGCCTGGCGGATGTTCACCCTCCGGCGACTGGTGGTACGGCAAGGGGACCAGCTGGTCATCCTGCCGGCACAGCGGCCGCTGCTGGAGTACTATGCCAATTCGATCCGCCACCTGCTGCCGGCCACGCTCGCGTCGACGCTGACTCCTGCCACCGATCACGACCCGACACTGCCTCGGCTCGCGACCCGGGAAGAGATGGAGATTCGGACCGGCGAATCGCTGGTGCCGGGTCTGAAAGGACGGACGGTGTGAGCATCCTGATTGAAGCCTGCGTCGACGGTATCCGATCCGCCAAGGCGGCGGTGGCCGGGGGCGCGGACCGGATGGAACTGTGCGTCGACCGCGCGTCTGGGGGGCTGACGCCGAGCAGCGGATTGATCGAGTCGGTGCGGGAAATCAGCACCCTGCCGCTCGCGGTGCTGATCCGGCCCCGGCCGGGCGATTTCCTGTATGACGACAGCGAGTTCAGCGTGATGCGGCGCAACGTGAGTCGCTGCCGCGAGCTCGGGGCGGAGGCGGTGGTCTTCGGCATCGTGCTGCCCGATGGCACGACCGATCAGCGGCGGGTTGCGGCGCTGGCGGCGCTGGCCAGACCGATGGATGTGGTCTTCCACCGGGCGTTCGACCTGACGCCGGATGTGGACGCGGCGCTCGACACGCTGATCGAGCTGGGGATTGACCGGGTACTCACCAGCGGACAGGGGAGGACCGCCTACGATGGCATTCCGGTGCTCAAACGGCTGGTGGAGAGGGCGGTGGGACGAATCGGGGTATTGGCCGGAGGCGGGATCAAGCCGGCCAACGCCCGGGCCATCGTTACCGGCAGCGGAGTCACCGAGATCCATATGAGTGCCGCGAAGAATGCCTCGAGCGGGATGGAGTTTCAGCGTACCGATATCGTGCTGGGGCCGACGGGTTATGGATGGAGCGAGACCGATGCGGAATTGATTCGGAGGACGAGGGAGGCGGTGAGCCTTCAGCCATAGGCCATAAACGAGAGACGAGAGACGAGAGACGAGAGACGAGAGACGAGAGACGAGACAACATTCGAGCTCGAAATTAGTTTCGGTCCGCCGGTCCCTCGGCTGAGGCCGAGGCGCGGCACTGGAAGCTGAAGCGTCCCGGCAGGATGGACCGTCACCCGACACAGTGGCGATCGGAGTAGAGACTCGGGCAACGAGGCCGCGGCGGGAGTACTGTGCGGATGCGGCTTTCAGGTATTGCGCAGTAGGTCCCTCGGGCGCAGTCGCCCTCGGGATGAGATGCTCTTGTATTTTCGATCCACCTGTCCGCCTATTTCCCCACGGGCTTCGGAATCCCGATCTCCGTGTTGTCCGGCAGGAACTTCTTTCTTCCCATCATCCGGCGGGCTTCCCAGACCTGATCGCCACGATTGATCCAGCGCTGCAGTTCGATATCGTAGCGCGTCAACACGTTCTCGATCCAGTACGGCCGGTTTTCCCTGAGCCACGCGGTCTGGTACAGCTCCCGGGTCAGCATGAAGCCATCCCGGATGTCCTGCATCCGGCCGTTGACCTGGCTGATCTCCAGCAGCTTGTCACCCGCGTAGTCCGTACCCACCGAATCCTGCGCCTCGGCGTACATCCGGGCAATCTCCTCGGCGAATTGATACTTCATGGCCAGCAGGTCGATCCGGCGGGCGCCGAGTTCGAGGGCGTCGAGGGCATCGGTCTCACGTAGATGGCCCTGGGCGCGGGCCCGGGCCACCAGACGAAGTGCATCTTCGGCATTGAGCCGAATATCGCGCACGATCGGCATGATGGCTTCGGTGACGCCGCGGCCGCGGTCGGTCCAGGGGTCGAGCCAGAACAGGCCATTGCTGGCACTGCCGAGGTCGGCCTTTTCGAGCATGGCGTGGGTATCGATCAGGCGGAGCTGGGCCTGGTCTATCTGGCCGGTGGTGTCGCCGTGAAAGATGCGGCCGTAGTTGCGCTGGAAATCGGCGATGTCGGATTCGCCCGACTGCCAGCTTGCGGCCGCGCCGAAGAGCACGGCGTACCAGGTCTCGTTGAAGATGGCTTCGCCGTCGTCATCCCACGAGGTATTCAGCACCCCGGTCGAGCCGCCGCGCTGGCCGTCGCGAATGAAGCCCTGGATGTTGGGCAGGGCCACGCCGAACTCGGGCCAGACCCGATTCCAGTTGCCCACCCCCGGCGCCACCCAGGTTTCCATCCCCACATCGCGGAACGGCTTGAGATAGCGGTCGAAGTTGTCGTGTGACCAGTAGTCCCAACCGACCGCGATCATGTTCCTGGGCAACTGACCAACCAGCTCGGGATGCTTCATGGCCACATCACCCCAGAAGAGCAGGGTACGGTGGAGCGGGCGCAGGGTATCGGCAATCTGCTTGAGAAATCCGAGATAGACCTGTCCGATTCCTTCGGAATCCACCTGGGCCCGGGTCCGGCCAGTGCCGAGTTCATCGGTCTCGTCGGCGCCGATATGGATGAAGCGGCCGGGAAAGAGCGAGTCGATCTCGAAAAACCAGCGCCGGATCAGCGGCAATGTCGCGGGATCGCCGGGGGCCAGGACGTGGCCGTGCGGGGTTTCGCCGAGGCCGGCGTAACTCTCATGCTTGAGGACGTGATGCAGGTGGCCGAACGCTTCCTGCTCCGGGATGACCTCGATGTGATACCGTTTGGCGTACTCGACCAGGGTGCGGACATCCTCGCGGGTCATGGCGCCGTTCGGCGGCGCGATCAGTGGGTCGGAGGCGTAGGCCAAGGTGTGTTCGAAGTAAGGCGAGTAGACATTGAGCTTGTACGCCGAAAAGGTGCGGAGCTGTTTCTTCTGGAATTCGAGGGTGGGCACGGGGCCGCGCGAGAGGTCGTCATGAAAGCCTCGCCAGCGCATGGCCGGCCAGTCGGCGATGACCGCGCCGCGGAGGTGGGCAGCGGATCCGTTGCCCTCGATCAACTGCTTGAGGGTCTGGACCCCATAGAAGATGCCGGCGCCGGTCGCGGCAATGATGGTGACCTGGCTGCCGCTGGCGGAGAGCCAGTACCCCTCAGCGCGATGAGTGGTGTCGGCAAAGAAGGTGGTGGCCGCCGGGAAGGGGCGGGTGCCGGCGGTGCCGGTGCGGATCAGCGAGATGACGGGTCCGCGGCCGGCGCTGACCCGGATGCCACGCTGTTTCAAGGCGTCGGCAAGATCGGCGGCGGCGAATCGATCGTCGGGATTGGCCGCCGGCGCGATCGATAGACCACCCGAGAGCCAAATCACGGGACGGGATTCATACTGGCGCGGCTCGGGAATCAGCCCGGCCTGGGCGTGGAGAGTGGCGGCCCCGCTCAGTGCCAGCAGGACGAGGGAGCAGCTCAATCGGGTTGTCATGGAAACGCTCTCAGCGCTGGAAGGCGGCCAGGAGATCGCTGGTAAAGGTGCCGGGGTCGAACGGCAGCGAGACCACGTGATCAGCACCGGCCGCGAGGGCGGCGGTATTGTCGCCCGCCACGAATGCCACCATCACCGGTCGGTGCGGCCCCTTGGGAC
>JBEPVA010000033.1:0-22496 GCA_041691295.1 Gemmatimonadota bacterium | reverse complement strand
CCCCTCCACCCCCCCCCCCCCCCCCGCCCGGGGGGGTCAACGCCGGGCGCGCCTGGCCCCCCCCCCCCCCCCCCGGGGGGCGGGGGGGCCGGGGGTGAGGCCCGAGCGCCAGGCGCGCACCTATCTCAAGGCGCGAGACCAGCCGCCCCGCTACGCGGGGCGTGACACACCCCATTCCTCACGCGATCCCTCGCTGCCACCTCGCTACGCGAGGTGCGGCGGCTCGGGATGAGGTACTTTTCTGGACCTCATTCACAATCGAACTCCATGACCCGCCTTTGCCCCGCTCAGCTGCTGTTCACCGCGCTGCTATTCGCTTCCCCCGCCCACGCCCAGATCCCGTCGACCTACGAACGGCGAGAGCTGAGCATTCCGGTGCGCGATGGGGTCAAGCTGTTCGCGGTGGCGTTGATTCCCAAAGGCGCGCACGAGGCGCTGCCGATCATGCTGAACCGGACGCCGTATGGCGCCAGCAACGCCATCGGCTCAGATGAGCTGCCCGGCGACTACAGAGAGCTGGCGGAGGACGGCTACATCTTCGTGGTCGAGGATATCCGCGGCCGGTTCGGGTCCGGGGGCGAGTTCGTGATGAGTCGAGCCCAGGAAGATCCGCGGAGCCCGAGGGGTATCAACGAGTCGACCGACGCGTACGACACCATCGACTGGCTGGTGAAGCACCTGCCGAACAACAACGGCAAGGTCGGGGTGATGGGAACGTCCTATCCGGGATGGCTGGCCGGACTGGCCGGCGTCGGCGCACATCCGGCGCTCAAGGCCATCAGCCCGCAGGCGCCGATGACCGACACATGGCTGGGTGACGATTTCTTCCACCAGGGCGCCTTTCGCCAGACCATGGGCGTCGACTTCGTCTCCTTCATGGAGATCGACCCGAAAGGGTTCAGCGGTTTCGACTATCCGACCTTCGACCGCTACGACTTCTACTCGCGGTTTCCAACCCTCGATTCACTGGCCAAGTCGACCGGTGTCGACAAGTTGCCGACCTGGATCGCGATGAGTGCCCACCCGGCCCACGACAGCTTCTGGCAGGGCAGGGCAATGCAGAACTTCCTGACCAGGCCGGAAGTGCCCACCCTGTTCGTCGGCGGCTTCTGGGACCAGGAAGACATCCTCGGCCCCCAGTTGGGCTACAGGACGGTCGAAAAGGCCGACACCAATCACAGCAACCACATCGTCCTCGGCCCCTGGTTCCACGGCATGTGGAATGGCCCCGGCGGCGATAGCCTCGGCCCGATCCGATTCAACATGATGACGTCGGACTGGTACCGCGCCAATGTGCTGCGGCCGTGGTTTGCCTTCTATCTGCATGGAACGGGAGACGGGAAGTTCCCCGAGGCGTGGGCCTTCGAGACCAACGAGAACCAGTGGCACCGGTTCGATCACTGGCCGCCGAAGAATGCGACGCCGAAGTCGATCTACTTCAGGGATAACGGCATGATTTCATTTGATGCCCCTGCCTCGAGTAGTGGATTCGATTCCTACACCTCCGATCCGGCCCATCCCATTCCTTATATACAGCGCCCCGACGACGGGGCCGGCTGGCAGACCTGGCTCGAGCGGGACCAGCGGTTCGTCGACGGCCGGCCCGATGTGCTGACCTGGAAGTCGGCACCGCTGTCTGAGGATTTCACCATCGCGGGAGACGTGGTCGCCCACCTGTTTGCCTCGACCACCGGCACCGACGCCGACTGGGTGGTCAAGCTGATCGATGTCTACCCCGACACCGTCCCCGACCGGCCCCAGATGCGCGGGTACGAGCTGATGGTCAACGCCGACATCATGCGCGGCCGCTACTGGAAAGGCTTCGACAAGGCCACGCCGATCCCGGCCAACACCGTCATCCCGTTCACGGTCGACATGCATCAGCAGTTGTACCGGTTCATGAAAGGGCACCGGATCATGGTGCAGGTGCAGAGCAGCTGGTACCCGCTGTACGACCGGAATCCGCAGACCTTCGTGCCCAACATCTTTCACGCCAGGGCGGGGGATTTCAGGGCGCAGCAGCATCGGATCTGGAGATCGGCGAAGTATCCGAGTCGGGTCGATGTACTTGAGCTCAAGTAGGGAGAAGGAGGAGGGAGGAAGGAAGAAGGGGTTCTGTCATTGCGAGGAGGGAGCGAAGCGACCGACGTGGCAATCTCGACCGGTAGTCGGCTTTGCGCTCGGGCACTCGGGCCGCGGCGCTGCCAGGCGTAGAACGCGGACCGGGCGACCGACAACACACAGCACATCAAGGTCAGGGAATACTCGGCGCGCTACCGCGCGATCACGACGCACTTCACGCTGACCCTTTCGCGAAGAACGCCGCCGCTTTTTTTAGGAAGTCCCGCTCCTGGCGGACCACCTCGAGCTCGCGCCACAGTCGCCGCAGCTCCTCGGCCTCGGTCTCCACCCCGGCGGGCCGCACCAGCGCCCCGGACTGGCGGCGCTGCTGCCGCCACAAGCGCAGCTGCTCGGGCCGGACCCCCAGCTCGCGCGATACGGCGGCGAGGGTCCGACCGCCCTCGGAGATCTGGCGGACGGCTTCCTGCTTGAACTCAGCGGTATACTGTCGGCGGAACTTGGCCATGCGACACCTCCATCTCCCCAATATCAGGGGACGTCGGGTGTCCACCAAATCGAGGCCAGCCCATGCATCCCCCTCCCCACATTTGTGGGGAGCGGACAGGTGAGGGGCTAGTGTTCGTGTCGGCCTCAGGGAAACGCTACTCCACGGTAAACGGCGCCGACGTGACCGTCTCCAGGACACCATCGTTCCTGGCATAGACCATGGCATAGCGGAATACTCCGGTGGCCCGCGGAGAGTAGGTATTGGCGACCACGACTTCACGCCCCGGTCCGATGGCACTGTCAGCTCCGGCGGCCCCATTGATACAAGTGAAGCCAAGAACGAAGGTCCAGTTTGCCCCGGACTGTCGATAGATCTGAATGTCGGCGGCAGGAAAGCCATCATTGCTGCAGAACCGCACATGGACGGTGGCCGCGCCATTGTTGGCGAACATGACCTGGTGGAGGGAGGCCCCACCGATGGTATCGAGCTGATACACCGCCGAATCGGCTTGCAGCACGACTTGAGAAGCCGGGGCAGTCGGACCAGTCGAATCCGAGCAGGCACTGGCGACCGCTATCGCCGCCGAGTAGACCAACGCCATGACAGGAGTGAGCCGCATAGAACCTCGGAGTTCATGAAGGGATTCCGCCGAAAGCCCGATCGCACGTCCAGCAGTACTGATCGAACCTAACATTTGCTGTGGGTTACCGCAGCCTGCCCCTACCATCGATGGTAGGGGGAGACGGAAAATGGGGCAGGCTACGACACCACTGGTCCAGCACCCGCCGTCAGCGCCCGCTGAGCCCCCCGGATCTGGTCGTGCACCACCCGGGCATCATCGATCATCTCAAAGGTCGGCGGCTGGAACCTCCCCATGCCGGGCCAGCCGGGAATCGCTATTCCGCCGAACGGCACCACGCTCCGTCCCAGTGCAATGGTCCCGGTTCGATCGCCGGACTCGGTCAGGGTAATGTCGGTCAGCCCGGAGAGCGCCAGGCTCTTGGTCCCGCCCGGGCCCCGAATGATGATCCGCTGATCGGTAAGACCGTACCAGGTCCGGCTGCGCTGGTAGCTGTCATAGAAGAAGCGGCCCACCACCATGTAGAGCCCGATCAGCACGAACGGTACACCCCAGATGGCGAAGAACGGTCCGGCACCGGTTCGCAGGACCGAGAACTCCCAGAAAATCGCAAAGCCGCACCAGAGCAGGCTGAACGGAATCATGAACGCGTCGGCACCATGAAGCCGAATGCCCTGGCCCGGCCGACCCGACCAGAGCAGCTTCTCGCCTCGGCTGAGTTCAGACTGGATCTGCTGCTTGGAGTCGGAGTCCATCGGTTGGCCGCCTCGGGCAGGAGTCGTCAGTCATTGGTGACCGCAGGTACTTGACTTCGGGCCGCGCCAGACGATACCGGGTCCTACCTTGCGGCTCAAGGCCGTGTGCGTTCTGCCGACAATTTCCCCCCTGAAGCCGAAACAGTTCGGCACTTTTTCGAAACAAACCCCAGCTCTGTTTCGATACCGCGCCCCGCTCGAATTCCGGGCCGCTACCATCACGCGGTGGTGCCACGCCGGAGCAGGAAGCCGTGAATCAGCCCTGAGGCATCGCTCCGGTAACCCACCGCCGTCCCGAGATCGTTGATCCCTTCCAGGTTGGTCGACCAGGCCCCGGGGAAATCGAACAGGCGTGAGAGCCCGGCCAGCTGGAAAAAGCCGTGTCCGGTCCCGGCCGCATCGAATGCCTGGCCGACGACGATGCCGAAATTGTTGATCCCCAGGACGTCAACGAACACCGCGCCTGCGACGGAATCCGGCAGCTTCACCACGCGGCCGCCGCGGCCACGGAGGTAGCCGTGATTCACCCCGGTAACCGGATCGAGATACGATCCGACCGCGGCGCCCGCTCACAGCGCCAGGCCTTAACCGAAGCCCGAGGCCTTTTGGCTGTGATGCAGGGAGTCCGCCCATATTCGGGTGAGGGTGCCGGTCGAGAACGGGACGCTCAACCGCAACCGGACATGATCGCTGATCGAGTAGGCCGCGTCCGCAATGAAGGTGTGGACATCGAAGACCGGCGGCACCCCACCGGGCGACAGTTCCGGATGCTGGTCGGTACCGACGAACCACTGGTCGGAGTGCAGCCGCCGATAGGCCAGGGTCAGCCGCAGCTGCCCCTTGGCCTGGTAGGCCTGGCCCTGGCCGCCGAGGTCGATCGGCGTGATGAACCGGATCGGCTCGCAGCCCTGGGCGTGGAGCGGGGCGGACCCAAGGATACCGATGACTGCCGGCACCAGGAGCACGGGCCAGATTGCACCGACAACGGTTCTCATGATAAGCCTCCAGAAAGCGTAGCAGATGACTCGGATTGTCCTGTTCACGAGAATCGGGGCGCGGTTACGACATCCGGGGCCAACACGAAGGCGTTGAACCGGTGCCAGCTGCCACCACCGAGCCGGCCGAGCCAAGATCCATCCGGGTACTAGGATGCACAACTGGCAGGTGCCAAGGAGTCCTGGCTGGAGCTACCAGTGTGCATTGCCAAGGTTGCTTCGCCGAACCTGTGGGTTTTGTCATTGCGCGAGAGCCTGTCCCGAGCCGCCGCCGCTCGCGCAGCGAGGGGGAGCGAGGGACAGCAGTGCTGACCTCCAATCCTCGGTTGACGCCGAGGCGACCGAGCGTGCGTCCAGTGCGAGAGCCTGCCCCGAGCGGCGCGAGGGGAAGTCCTTTAGGCCTCGGCGTTCGCCGCCGCGCGGCTTCCCCCAGTTGAGCTCCGCTCCTCCCCGGCGGCGGAGCTCCCGCGAAGCGGGGAAGCGCCGAGCCACGGCTCTCAGCCGTGGATCCAGCGCGTGCAATGGCCTCGGCCGGGAAGAAGGGAGACGGGGGCGGGGCTAGTGCGCATGGGGCACTCCCTCACCCCCGTCCCCTCTCCCCTACGGGAAGAGGGGAGTGCTCGCCTTTTGAGCGGGACTCCTCGGAGCGCATGCGCCGAGCAAGCTTTCAGACTTTGTTTCGCTCGACGAACGCTGCGAAACGACGAACCAGGCCGGTTTACCGGCCCGTTGCCGAGCCGAGGCGTTAGCCTCATGGGCTCACGCGATCTCGACCACCGCATTCCTCACGCGATCCCTCGCTACGCTCGGGATCAGCGGTTCTCGACGGGCACGGAGGCCTGTTACACCGGGAACAGCAACCGCGTGAGAGGTGAGCGGGGAGAGGCTGCTCGCCTGGCAGGGTCAGGGCGACGCTTGCCTTCGCCCGACGTCCATCAATCCCCCGCATCACCCTACGGCGCAGGCCGGATCCAGAGCACTCGTCTCCCCATGAAATGGATCGGCAGGCGAGGACGCTTGCCCCTCAAGTCCCACCCCCGACCATCGATGGTAGGGGTGGGTGGAAGCCGAAGATGGAAGGGGAGACTGATCTGCCCGCAATCCGGGGATGCGACCACACCCTTGTCCGGTCAGATCACTCGCTGCTTCCGTGCGCCGCGACGGATGCGGCTCGTGATGACAACACCAGCAGAGACTATTCGACCGCCCGACATGCCGACCGTTTGTTCAAGGTTTGGGACTAGTCCTCCGATACCCACCAACGAGCGATTGTGAACCCACCCGCGCGGGCCCATCCTGCATCCAGATTCGTTCTTCCGCAGGAGCCGCCCCTCCCCCGCTTGACGCACCTCTGACCGGCAGGCACTCAGCCGATGACCCTTCCCACCCGTTCGATGCCGGCGTCCGATGACATCGAACTGCTGCGCCGTATGGCGACTGGAGACATGACCGCGGCCGGCGGATTGTACGATCGCTACGGCGGCCAGGTCTACAGGGTGGCCTTCCGGATCACGGGGGACAAGGCGGCGGCGGAGGACTGCGTCCTGGAAACCTTTGCCCAGGCCTGGCGCCAGGCCGACCGAGTCGAGCCGGCCCATGGAATGATCGGGACCTGGTTGATGATGGTGGCGCACAGTCGAGCACTCGAGGCGGTGCGAGCGCGCAGAGGCCGGCCGCACCTCACCCCGCCCGAGAGTAACGATCGATCGGGCGGCTCACTGGCACTGAGCCTGATACCCACCGACCAGACCGTGCCAATGGAAGATCAGGCGACTAGGGCCAAGGTCTCGGCGGCCTTTCTCCACCTGTCGGCGCACCAGCGGGAGGTCATTGAGCTGGCGCTCCGACACAAGATGTCCCCCGCAGAAATGGCTCAGCGACTCTCCGTTCCGCTGGCCACCATCACCGCCCGACTGCAGCATGGGATGCAGAAGCTGAGCGGGGTGCTGAGGCTGGAGACCCAGGAGGCGGTTGCGGGCCGTAAGCCAGAAGACGGAAGCCGCCCGTCGTTGGCTGTTAGCCGTTAGCAAGAACACTTGCTGGATCTGAGAACACGGCCCCATCTGTCGGGGCCGTTGTCACGTCAGGCAACCAACATTCAAGCCGTGCGTCCCCCTCCCCATGCCATGGGGAGGAGACAGGGGAGGGGCCCGAGCGTCAGGCAAACCCCCCACCTTCGCCACCAAAGGTCCCTCGGTCGCGATGCTCCCTCGGGATGAGGTGGCGGGGTAGTTCGCTTTCATCGCTGCCGAGCTGATCCCACTGCACCACTTACCGCCCCCACATTGCGCTCGGCGGTGCCCGATGAAGCCGGAGACAGGGAAGGGAGTTCCTACCAGAGCCGCCGGTCGTCCCCTCGACCCTGGCCGGAGGCCGGCAGCAGCACCCCACGCTCGCGGAAAAGGCGGTGCTCCATTTTCAGATGCCAGGCCGCTGCAACCACGATCAGCCCGAGGGTCGGGAGGGCAATGAACAGGATGAGTGGAACCGCCAAGGCAACCAGGACCGGGATCATCAGGAACGACAGGATGGTCACGAGCACGGTGTGCCGAGTGAACCAGCTGTCAGGAGAGATATGCGACGGCAGCCCGATCGCGGCGCGGGGTAGTGGATCGCGTTGGGAGCGAGGCGGTGGTGGTGGCGGAAAGCCGGTCGCAGCACCCACCGCCGTCGGCGGGCGACGAATGGGCGGCACCAGGGCTCCACGTGCATCGGTTTCGGGTCGGGTGGGGTAGGCGCGCATGGCGGGCAACCAAACTGCAGGATGGTACAGTGCTTGGCAAGCACGGCTACTCTCAACAGTACGACGACAGCTATCCGCAGATTACACCGATGTGAACTGCCGATGGTCCCACTTACCTATGAGTAACGACGGCCTTTTCAAGCATCTGGTTGCTGGTAAACAACAACTGCTGTCCACCGAAAACACCGAACTGTCCGCTGGGTGTCCCTCGCGTGTCCAACGAACCGGAACCGTGGCGAGAGTCGTCGATGTTGTTGTTGACCACATCACCTGACTCGAGAGGACTTTCGTCGACCAGGGGTGAACGGAGCAAAATCAGCAGTTCACATCGGCGTCATCTGCGGGTAGCTATTGCTGTTAAACAAATAGAGAGCCCTGTGAGGGGTTACGTCAATCGGGGGCCAGTTGAACCATCGGCAGTTCAAATCGGCGTCATCTGCGGACAGCCGTGGCCGAACTGACTAGCGCGCCAGCCGGTCGGTCAGCTGCTGCTTGATGCCCGGCCAGTCGGCCTCGAGGATCGCGAAATACACCATGCTCCGGCGCCGGCCCGAGTCGGCAATCAGGTGTGCGCGGAAGGTGCCCTCTTCGACCGCGCCGAGCCGGAGAATCGCGTTACGGGACTGGGTGTTGAGTGCCTCGGTCTTGAGGACCACCCGGATGGCGCCGAGCCGTTCAAAGGCGTGGGTCAGGAGGAGGAGTTTGGTTTCGGTGTTGGCGGCGGTGCGCTGCCAGGCGGGGGCGTACCAGGTCGATCCGATTTCCAGCCGGCGGTGGGCCGGCGCGATGTCCATGTACCGGGTGCTGCCGATGACCAGGCCGGTGGACTGGTGGACAATCGCAAAGGGAAGGGAGACGCCGGCCTTTGCTTCATCCTGCGCGCTCTGCACGTACTGCCGCATATCCTCAAGGGACTCGATGGCCCGGGGCTGCAGCCGCCACAGCGCCGGCACCAGGCCGACGGCGCTGAGTGCCGGGGCGTGCGCCAGAGTGAGTGGCTCGAGCCGGATATGGGTGCCGACCAGCGTGATGGGTTCGGGGGTCATCATGTGTCGAGAGTCGAGAGTCACAATACGACTCCTCATCCCGAGCCGTAGCCCCTCGCGGCGCGAGGGGTAAGCCTGGGAACTGGTCTTGACATCGCAAACGATCGAGAGAGTCAGGATAGGCGCAGTGTGCTGCCCGCAATACGGACTATCCTGATCGATCACGTCATTGTAACCGGCTTTGGAGTTCGGAGACGGCATGAGCTGGATCGTCAACTTCGATGACCAGCGCCCCATAATGTTCATGATTGAGGTCCACCACAATCGTATTGTCTGGATTGTGCACGTCCCAGAACATGAATTGGCCGTGCTGGTAGAATTGCCCGGCGCTCAGGATGCCGGGGATGTTGGTGCCGCCGAGCCGGAAGCCATGCCACCACCCGCGGGCAATGCTGTTATCCATCCGCACGGCGGTGATATGCTCGAGTGGAATGGTGAGCCGGCTCCGGAAAGCCCAGAGCTTGTCGAGTCCCTCGACTTCGAATACGACGTTGGTACCCTTGTAGCTGATGGTGACCATTGATGCTCGCCTTGAGAGAGTCATTGCGAGGCCGGCGCAATCGGCCGCAGCAATCTCCTGAGGAACGATCCGTCGGCAATACCAAATCTCGTCGTAGGATCTCGCCAGTCAGGATTGAATCCTAGAATCAATTTGACCTTGGCTGCACGAGATCCAGCCTTTATCTGTTTCTCCCTGCTGATCGCATTGTACGCATCCTGAAACACCTCAAAGTACACCAGCATGTGACAGTTGTACCGCTTGGTGAATCCACCGACAATGCCTGCACGGTGCTGCCATACTCGCGCCTTCAGGTCTCGTGCGACGCCGGTGTAGATCGTGTATGATGGCGGTTGGTCAGGAGATAGACGTGCATGGGTGTAAGCATAACGGTGTACGCCTTGGGGGATTGCTTTGGCCGACGCTGTCGGCCTCGCAATGACTACAGATTCATCTTCCGCAACAACGCCACGAACCTTGGATGCCCCTGCAGCTCGGTAAACAGGAATGACCCCTTGATCCCGAACAGGCTCCCGGCTCGCTCCTCATAGGCCAGTTCGAGGCAATCGATCGCGCGGTCGTACTCGCCGAGCCCGGTGTGGACGTAGGCCAGATGATAGGCGGAGACGTATCGCTCGGCAGACTTCTGCTCGAGCTGGACCAGGATGTCCCTGGCTTCCTTCTCCCGTCCGGCAATGGCATATCCCTGTCCCAGCTGGGCCAGGAACATCGTGTGTCCTGGTGTCACCCTCACGGCATGCTCGAGATTGGCCAGCCCTTCGGGGATGACCCCGAGTTTGAGGTAGGCCCAGCCGAGCGTGCTGCGCGCCCTGCCGTACTCGGGCTCGAATTCGACGGCGCGCTGGGCGGCGACCAGCGCTTCCTGAAGCCGGCCGGCGCGGATCAGGGTCGCGGCAACATCGGCCCGGTGGAGCAGCGGGTCGAGTTCCTGGGCCCGTCGGACCAGCGCGAGGGCCTCGTCATAGCGCTGTTGAGCGGCGCACATCCAGCCGTAGTGGTCGTAGATATCGGCGCCGCCAGGACTCAGCTCTAGCGCCCGCTTGAACTCCGCCTCGGCGCCCACCCAGTTGAAGTCATGCGAAAACATCAGCAGCGCCCGGACCCCATACGCGACGCCCAGGTCCGGGTCGAGGGCCAGCGCATGGTTGGCCGCGTCCATCGCCCGCTGATATGCCTCCTCCGGGTGCAGGCCTCCGCCCCCCTGGCCCGCGCTGATCTCGGCGTACGCGGTGGCCACACCGACGTAGGCCAGTGCGTAGTTCGGGTCGGTCCTGATGGCCTGGTGAAAATACTGCACGGCCTTCTGCAGGCTTTCCTCGGTGTAGCGGCCGTGCCAGCTGCGGCCCTGGAGATAGGACTGGTAGGCCTCGAAGTTCCGGGTGGGCTCGCGGTCGATCCGGGCCCGTTCCTGCGGCAGCAGCTCCGCCTCGAGGGCGGAGGCAATCTGCAGCGCCACATCGCTCTGGATCGCGAACAGATCGGTCAACTGACGATCGTAGGTCTCCGACCAGAGATACCGGTCCGACTCGGTGTCCACCAGCTGGGCGACGATGCGGACCCGGTCGCCGGCGCGACGAATACTGCCGTCGAGCAGCGTCGCGACACCCAGCGCGGCGCCGATGGCCCGGTGACCCCGCTCCCGGCTCTTGAACTGCATGGCCGAGCTCCGGGAAATGACCTTGAGCGAGCGAATCTTCGAGAGCTGGGCGATGACGTCTTCGGTCACCCCGTCGGCAAAGAATTCATTGGCCGGGTCGGGACTCAGGTTGAGGAACGGCAGCACCGCCACTGATGGCGCCGCCGGCTGAATCACCACCGGGGTGCTCAGCGCCCGGACCATGGCACCGCAGGACGAAAATCGTTCGGACGGCTCGCGGGCCATCGCCTTGCGCAGGGCAAAATCCACCGAGAGCGGAGCATCGGGCCGCAGCACCCGTACCGACGGCGGCGGATCGAGGAACCGGCGGGCGATCACCACCTGGGCGGTGGGACCGGTAAAGGGCGGCTCGCCGGTGAGCAGTTCAAACAGCACGCAGGCCAGGCTGTAGACATCGCTCCGGGCATCGAGGTCCGGCCCGCCGGTGGCCTGCTCGGGACTCATGTAGTGCGGAGTGCCGAGGGCCAGTCCAGCGCTAGTCAGCCGGTCAACCGGCGCGGTGCTGGACGGCAGGGCGATGCCGAAATCGGCCACCATCGCCTCGCCCTGATACAGCAGGATGTTCTCGGGCTTGATGTCCCGGTGGATCAGCTGCTGGCCGTGGGCATAGTCGAGGGCAGACGCCGCCTGCCGGATGATGGTCAGCGCGGTCTCGACCGGCAGCACGCCATCACGGTCGAGCAACTGGCGCAGCGATTCCCCCTCGATCCAGGGCATGACGTAGTAGAGATGGCCGGCCGCCTCGCCGGAGTCATAGAGCGCCACGATGTGCGGGTGATTGAGCCGGGCCGCGATGCCGATTTCCCGGGCAAAGCGATCGGGCCCGAGTGCGTTGGCCAGCTCGGGGCGGAGAACCTTGATCGCCACCTGGCGATGGTGCCGTATGTCATTGGCGAGGTAGACCGTGGCCATCCCGCCTCGACCGATTTCACGTTCGAGGGTGTAGCTGCCGGCAAGGGCGATACGGAGGCGCTGGATCTGGTCGGACACGATCTCGGGATTCGAGGAAAGTAGGGAATGTAGTGATAGTTAGGAGTTGGGAGTTGGGAGTCGTGAGTTAGAAGTCGCGTTTCGAGTGTCGGGAAGCCGCAATCCAGATTCCTCGTGCTTCAGGTTGAGCTCCGTCCCCTTCACCTCGACCGTGGTCAGCACGGAGCGATGGATTCACGCACTCCTGGCTCCTAACCCCCAACTCCGAACTCCGAACTCCCCCAACCCATAGATCGTTTTCCCGGCCAGCATCACGCCAAGCGGCCGACTTCCTCAGCCGGCCGGAGAGGTTGCGGGCTCGGCGGCGTGCAACCGGATATCGATCTCCCGGTCGACGTAGCTCCATTCCTCGGTCTTCCGCATCCCGCTGACCAGTTCCTCAAAGGAGGTGTGGTCGCATGGCGCGTACTCGAACCAGGTAATGAAGTCGAACTCTTCCTCGAGGTCGCGACACTGGTAGAGTCGGCGGGCGATGGCGGGCAGGTGCGGCAGGCCGGCCGCATCATGCGCCAACCCGCGCTCGAAGATCTCGCGGCGCCGTTCCTGGCTCATCTCCCACCAGGCCGCGCTCTTCCGGACCGGGATCAGGGCCGCGCAGCTCGAGCCGACCAGACCGAGTGTCGCCGACCGCAGGCGCAGCGACTCCCGCTCCCCGTGATAGACATAGCGTTCGTGGCTGGTCAGGCCACGGAGCCACCACTTGGCGCCGGGCGGAATCGTCTCGCTGCCGGCCCGGACGCAGAGCCGCTCGACCGGTACCAGCGGTTCTCCGGTGACCGTCCGGAGCTCGGCCACCTTCCACTCACCGGTAGAACCACCATAGAAATGGGTTGGAATCAGGGGCATGAGCCGATCGTTGTATCGAGGCGGAGGACAGCGAACAGCGAACAGCGAACAGCGAACAGCGAACAGCGAACAGCGAACAGCGAGTCCCAATATCGCTCAATTTGATTCGGGCCGGGAGTTGGGAGTTGGGGGTCCAGAGTCTGGAGTCTCAACCTGCGAGCCTCGACCCTGGACCCTCGACTCTTGACCCTCGACCCTCGACCCTCGACTTACAAATTTTCCTGAATGAACCTCGGACTCATATGCAGATCCACCTGCACCAGCGGCGAATCGCCGGTATTGGTGAAGCCGTGGATCTCGCCGGCCTTGATGACCAGGATGTCTCCCGCGCCGGCTTCGAAGGTCTGGCCGTTGACGGTCCAGGTCCCGCGGCCCTCGCGAATGAACTGGATTTCATCGTACGGATGGCGATGCGGCCCAGGCCCCTTGCCCGGCAACGCACTGAGAAGAAAGACCGACACATTCACATCCCCATGCTCGGCGCCTTCGAACCGATGGGAACTGCCGACGAACGGGAGATCCTGCTGGCGGACACGGTACATCGGAGTGAACTCTCTAATATAAGGAAAGAGCTGCGGGACTCGAGTGGAGAACGGGAGACTACTCCTCACTGCCTTCTTCCCGCATCAATTCTCTCAGCATCCGGGCCGGGTTGTCCAGAAATGACTTGGTGATCTGGAAATGCTCTGTCTCCTCGTAGGTCACGGCCACCGGCTCCCGGTCAGCGAACTGATAGATCGTGGCCTCGGGGTAGCCCAGCAGGATAGGGGAGTGGGTGGCGATGATGAACTGCGACCCCCGCCGGACCAGGTCGTGCATGGCGGCCAGGAGGCTGAGCTGGCGGGTGGGAGACAGGGCCGCTTCCGGTTCGTCGAACAGGTAGAAGCCGTTGCCCTTGAGCCGATTGAGCACCAGCGCCAGAAACGATTCCCCATGCGATTGCTGATGCAGTGACCGGCCGCCGCCGGCGTCCGGATCATAGGCGGCATAGTTTTCCTTCTGGTCGATGGCGCTGGCCAGGTTGTAGAAGCTCTCGGCCCGCAGAAAGTACGAATCGGTCGCGGGTGGCCTGGTCCTGGTCAGCTTGAGGTCCTGCCACAGGCTTGAATGAGTCGGCCGAGTGGAGAAACGGACATGCTTGCTGCCGCCCTCCGGGTTGAGGCCGAATGCGCCCGCGATGGCCTCGAGCAGCGTCGACTTACCCGAACCATTCTCCCCCACGAAGAAGGTCACCGGCGTGGAGAAGCTCAGCCTGGTGAGATGGCTGATCGCGGGAATGCCGTAGTGATATCCGGAGAGATTGCGGAGCTCCGCCGGGGGCAAGGTCAGGTCGGTGACAAACAGTTGGGCGCCAGTTCTATTTTTCATTCGCCCCCCTGCTCGCTGGTCTCGACCCTGGACCCTCGACCCTCGACCTACTCACGCCCACCCTTCCGCTGCGACTCGAGGTACCGGCTCACCGCCCAGACCCGTTCGCCGTCTCCCACCGCCAACGCGGCAAAGCAGAGGGCCAGCACCAGGTGATCGAGCGAGGCCCCGAAATATTGCCACAGCGGGACACCCTTGCCGGGGTAATTGGAGGAGAAGAGCAGGGCCAGCATGTAGATGAAACCGAAGTTGCTGGCCAGCCAGCTCCACAGTCCGAGGAACAGGGAAAGCCCTATGGCGGACTCGCCGAACGCCACCAGAAGTGCGAAGAGGTGCGCGTGCGGCAGCACCAATGAGCGCAGGATCGGCACGATCCAGGGATAGGCCGAACCGTCGTCGATGAAGCCGTGGATCCATTTCTCGAATCCGCCACCCCACGCAAAGGCGTGGCCCACAACCTTGTACTCGCCGAAGACCAGGAACAGGATGCCGACCGCGATGCGGAGGCCGGCCAGGGCGCGGTCATTGCGGTCGGGAAGGGTGGTGGTCACGGGGTCGAAGGTTTCGGTTGCTGAAGGTTCACGCTTCACGGTTCACGGTTTTCCTCCTGCTGGGTGTCCGCCCTTTCGATCACTGCGCGATCTCGGGATGAGGAATGCGGCGGTAACTCCCAACTCCGAACCCCCGACTCCCGACTCCCGACTCCCGACTCCTCAGCTCCGCAGGCAGACATAGTAATGATTCCCCCCTTGATCAGCATACTCAGCCACCACCTCGAACCCCGCTTCATCCCGTGCGGCCCGGTATTGCGCGCCGCCGAGTGAGGAAGATGCTCAACCACCGCCGCCGGTGGCTTAGGGCTCATGGCTGGAGGCTCCAAGGAAAGTGCCGGCCAATGGCTCCTCACGCAACGAGGAACGCACCGGCCGGCGGGTACTGCGGAACAGCCACTCCAGAAGCTAGGCCGCGACGGCCTGCCGCACGCCGAGGGCGGCGCGGATCCGGGCCACATGATGCCAGCTGTGACGCACCGCATGATCCTCCAGCACGAACTGGGTGGTCATCGGGGCGTCATAGGACAGCGAGAACGGCGCCGCGGTATCGAGCTCGAGATCGGTGAACCGGCGGATCCCGGCGGCCGCTTCCTTGCTGTTCTGGTGCAGCAGCTCGAGCGCGGCCTGCTTGGTCACGGCGCTGTACTCTTTCGCATGCTTGGCATTGATCTCGGCGACGAACTCCCACGTCACCCCGGCCACGGCCTGGCCGCTCGCGATCGTCCGGGCCACATCCATCTCGATCGGGTACATGCTGGCGACATGGTGCACGATGACGCCGATCGTGCGGCCATCGCGGACCCGGGTGTTCCACTGGGCATCGGTCATGTCCTCGACCAGTTCGGCCAGGATGGCGGCGCCGGATTCGAGGCGCGAGGCGAGTGCATAGGCGCGGTGACTCATTTCCACTTCTCCGTTAAGAGTGAGATGCAGTCCTGCATTGAGGAGATCGCGAAATAATATCGAAAGCCGACAGCCAGGGGTGTCGGCGGGGTCGGGAGCCGGGTGTAGGACAAAGGGGCAGAGGGGAAGAAAGGGTCGGGCCAGGGGCTATCGATCCTCGGCTGAAGCCGAGGATCTTTCCCGCCACCGTTCTCGCCATTCGAGCCCCGCCGGCAATTCGTCCGCCGCGTACTCCAGATGAATCACGCGGCGGTGGCCCGGACGTAGGGCAGGCGAGGAAGCATGAAGCAGAAGTGGGCGCATCAGCAGGAGCCCACCGACAGGACAGGTGGTATCTACCGGCGCCGATCGCCCCTTCCATTCGTCGATCTGATCGGCCGACAGCCGGCCGAAGCGGTGAGAACCGGGAAACACCCGGACCGGTCCATTGTCCCTGTCGCACTGATCCAGGTGGATCCGGACGGTGAGCATCCGTGCCAGCACCGCGTGCGGTGGCTGGACATGCGGAATTCCGGCCTTATCGGACCAAGGTCCAAAGCCCGGGGCAGCACGCCGCTCCCGGATCGGAATCGTCAGGTCCTGGTGCCAGGCCACCTTCCAGTTGGCATCAGCCGTCTTGTCGAACAAGATCGCCCGGACAGCAAAGCTGGCGTCACCAAGTACTGCCGCAGGCCAACGATGGATGGCGAAATGCCCGGCGAGCCGCTGGACCGCCGGAAGGCGGGAAAACAGATCGCGCCGGCCACCGCGACTCTCTGCTTCCCCGGCCGGCGCCAGCCCCTCGACAGCGGCCACAAGCCCGCTGACCTCGGCCGCTGACAAGGCAGCCGGAACCACGCTGAAACCGAACTGCTCGAGGTGATCAAGCTGAAGCTTCATTGCCGCGAGATAACTCCGGTATGCAGACCCACCCTGCGCAAGGCCTGACTCGTGCAGCTTTTCCCCTCTCCCCTCTCCCGTCGTCTAGTCCACAATAAACAACTTCGCCCCGCTCTCGGTCGATGACCGATGCGGCTCGGCGCCATCAGCCACCTCGTAGCTCATCCCGGGTCCGAGGTGAAAGACCCGGCCGTCCTCCAGCTCGGTGCGCAGTGCCCCTTCGAGACAGAACAGGATGTGACCCTTCTGGCACCAGTGATCCGCCTGGTACCCGGCGGAGTACTCGACCAGCCGGAGCCGAATGGCGCCGAGCATCTTGGTCCGCCACAGCGCTAGACCGGTCGTGCCCTGATGTTCGGTGGTTGGAACGGTGGACCAGTCGGTGGTCTGGAACGGGATGTTCGAGAGCTGCACGGGATCTCCAGATATGGCGGGCACGCCGCCTTGGCGGTCGTTGCCGGGCCAGGCGTCTATCGCTTTAGTGATAGAAGCCCACCGGATCCTTCAGCGATCCACTGGCGCGGCGATCCGAAGGCGCCGCTTACGGGTTACGGCTCACGGCTTGGCCGGCCACTGGAAACAGAGTTGGTATCCGTCCGGATCCTTGAAATACAGCTGCTTCATGCCATACCAGGCCACCCTGGGCGGATCCGACACGATGCCGCGCGCCCGGAGAAGCTCATAGGCCGCGTCGACATCAGAGCAGCCGAAGTACAGGCAGGTGTCCAGGTGCGCCGCCACCCGGGCCGGCTCAGGTGAGCCGGGACGCTCGCCATCGTCGTAGGCGGTATTCAGCATCAGGACCGCATCGCCAAGCTGCAGCATGGCCCAGTCGCACTCGTCCCGGGGCTGTGACTGCCCGGTGACCGCGAAGCCGAGCAGGTCGCGATAGAAGCTCAAAGCGGTCGGCATGTCGTAGACATGGAGCAGTGGAGCCACTCCGTTGACGGCCAGTGTCATGCGAAATCCTCCGGAATTGCCGCGCAGCGGCGGGCTGAAACCGATGGCTGGGCGCCTGGCCCGCGCCGATCAATGCACCTGGTCCTGCGGCTGGGCGCCCCACTTCTCCCGCTCCCGTTCAACGCCACTCAGCATCGTCAGGACTTCCCGGCGGGCGTAGAGGGCATGGATGCGGAGCGCCGCGAAATCATCGACACTGAGCGCTGGCGGTCCGTTCTGGTGGGAATGGCGCAGCTTCCCGACCAGCCCGATCACCTCGGAGAGACTCGCGGTCAGCCGCTCGGCCTCGAGTTCGAAGAACGGGCCGCACCGCGTGGCCGTCTCCTGCATCCGCATGAGATCATCGGGCACCGGGAGGAAGCAGTCGCGTACCAGATCCAGACGGGCGGGTTCCGCCATCACCTCGTCGAGATCGACCACCAGCTGCCGGACGATCCGCTCCAGCCCCTCCAGCTGTTGCCGGACGTAGCAGTGGTGACGATGGTCCTCCTGGGTTCTGGCCTGAAGCTGGGCTTCGAGTGCCCTGAGGGTGCCAGACAACCTGCGGTACATCCTGGTGGCCAGGACGCCGGCCACCGCGATGGCCACCACCGGCACCACGAGGAGGAATTGCGCCGCGGTCATGACTCCTCCGTCTTGATGGCCCCGAGCGATGCCTTGGGCGTCCCGCGGAATTCGTCAACGTGCGCCTTGGTAAAGGCCGCACCCAGCAGCAGGATCTGCGACGAATAATAGACCCAGACCAGGATCACGATGACCGACCCGGCCGCGCCATACGTCGAGGTCAGCACACTGGCGCCGAGGTAGAGTCCGATCACCGACTTGCCGATGGTGAACAGGACGGCGGTGACCACGGCTCCGAACCAGACATCCCGCCAGGCCAGGTCCACATCGGGCATGACCTTGTAGATCATCGCGAACAACAGCGAGATGACCGCGAGGGAAACCACCAGGTCGGCGGTGGTCCAGAACGCTGCGGCGCCCGGGAAGCTGGTGCCCACGAACCCGCTGATCGCTGCCAGCGCGGCGCTCAGTACCAGGGCGGTGAGCAGCACAAAGGCAAAGCCGAGGACCAGGCCGATCGAGATCAGCCGCTGGATCAGCAGCTCGCGCAGCACCGATCCGCGGTTCTTGGGCTTGACGCACCAGATGGCATCGAGGTCCGACTGGAGCTCGAGAAAGGCGCCGGTGGCGCCGAGCACGAAGGTGACAATGCCGATGATGGTGACGATCAGTTTCGGCGAGGACTTGCCGGCCGCCTCGAGCATTGCCTGCACGGTCTGGGCGCCGTCCTTGCCGATCAACTGCTGAATCTGTCCCACGATCTCGCCCCGGACGGCCGCGGTCCCGAACGCCGTGCCGCCGACCGCAATGACCACGATCAGCACCGGCGCCAGCGCAAACAGGGTGTAATACGCCAGCGCCGCGCCCATCCGGGGCACGTTGTGATTCCACCAGCCATCAAAGGCCGCCTTGCAGACCAGCCACAGCCGGTCGTGACGGGACGGGTGCCTGGTCATGCGTCTGCCGGCATCGGCGGCGGCCTCGTGCTGGAGAAATCGCGACGCCCGGAACAGCCGTCGTCTGACAATCGAAGGTAGCGGGGCGAATTCAATTGCGGGAAGATGGGGAACGGGTCCGGCAGGAAATCATGCGGATGAATCGGCCAGCTGGGGTGCAGCGGCCAGCACATCCAGGAGCGGCACCTGCGCCACCAGTATCCGTTTCCTGGCCTCATTAAAGCCGAACCACTCGGCCCTATCGACCTCGGGATATTCGCGGAACTGCCCGGACCCCTTGGAGGTTTCGACCGAAAAGGTGTTGCTGGTCAGCGTCTGGGAGTCGAAATCCCCCTCGAGCGCATAGGCGTGCACCACTTTGCCGCCGGCCTGCTTGATCTGCCCCAGGGGGAATGGGATGCCGGCGGGAGCAAAACCGGTCTCTTCGTGGAACTCACGTTGGGCGGTGGCCCGCAACTCCTCACCCGGCTCTGGCTCCCCCTTGGGAATGGACCAGGCGCCGATGTCCTTGCGGGCCCAGAACGGGCCGCCGAGGTGCACCAGCAGCACCTGGGGCCCGCCCGGGCGGCGGCGGAAGAGGATGAGACCGGCGGCGATGCGTTGCATTGGGGGGCAGGGGGGCAGGGGGGCAGACGAACGAAATCAGGTTCACCAGGACCGCACACCCTCCGCGATGCGCCGCGCACTCCGCACTTCCGCGGCCCCAGTTGCTGTTGCTGTTACCCGAAAGAGAAGGACTCCGTGGGGGAAGCGCAATTCCCCAGTCACCGAGCCCTTAGTGCTTCTATGTTTCAAATAGCCCTTAGCCGTTAGCCATCAGCCGTCAGCGAACAGCAGTGGCAGTCAATCACGCGTTCGAACTCCACCGTGGCACCGCGAGCGAAGCACGAAGCAATCCCTCTGCGTCCTCCGCGCCTCTGCGGTGTCAGTTGCTGTTGCCCGAATGGACATGAATCTGGCCCGCGTTCCGTGTACCGCGAACGGCCGCGGACCTGGAACAGCCGCGGAAGAACACAGACCGCTCCAGGCTATTTCCCGGCCTCGAATCGTCGTACCACGTTGTCCTTGTTCTGAACAACAGCTCAGATGTTCGCCAGGCGATGCGAGCTTCAAACTGAGTCTGAACCGTCCGCGTTCATCCTCGGCCAACACTCTTCCCCGGATGTGAGTCATTCGACCGGAATCGAACCAAGCAGAGCTCCCCGTCTCACCCACCGCCAGTGAAATCCGAATAGTGCCAGTGCCACGACCAGCAGGGTGCCGCTGGTCGCCAGGGTCCTGGTGGTGTTGTAATCGACCGACAGCAGCCGGTCCTCCACCAGGGCGTCGTAGCGCTGGCGGAGTGCCGTCTCGGAGAGGGAATCCGGGCTGGACCCCTCATCGGCCAGCGAACCCCTGTCACGCCGGTAGGTCGCCCGGTAGGACTCGAACGACGCGAGGCTGGCCAGGCCAAAATGCTCCGCCTGCAGCGGACTGGCCCGCTCAAAGGTGGCCTCCATGATCGAAGTCAGGCTGATCAGGGCGACGATCACCGCCAGCAGACACACCGCATAGGCGTAGAACTGGGCAGGCCGGTTCGACATGTCGAAAATGCTCCGCGTAGCTGACTGGGGGATAATTCTCGCGGCCATGAAGATGCAGAACGAGGTGCGGGAGGGCTACTACCAGCGGTGGTAGGGGCAAACTGCAGGAGAGAGGAGAGGACAGGACGGACCCGAGTGCCCCATTTCCCGGCCTCCCCGCGCCATTGTTCGCTTAAGCGACCGTTCGGCTGCCCGTCCCGTCTCCTGTCTCCTGCTACTCGCCGAGTTTTTCCAGCCACTCCCGATACTGCAACTTGTCCGCCGAGCGGATCTGCGCCTGCTGTCCCTGGTCCATCGTCCAGGTCGGCAATCGCAGTTCGGCGGGGTATTCGGCCCAGGCCAGCACGTCGCGATAGTCCCGCTTGGCGAGTGGGACCAGGTCACGGAGCTTGTCCAGCGATCCCGCGCATAACTTGAGCATCGCGATTCGGACCCTGACCGCTTCGCGCTCGTATGCCTCGACTCCATACTGATCGAGCAGTCCGGCCACGGTGACCCGGTCGTCGGCCGGAAAGAGCCGATCGATAATGCGCTGCAGTAGCGCTGGATCGATTTCCATGGGCTACCGTCTGGCGCGGGCGACAGGAAAGCACAAATCGATTCTCGAAGAAGCGAGAGAGTCTGGAGTCCGGAGCGTAGAGTCTCGACTCTCAACTCCCGACTTCCGACTCAAGGCGTCCCGCTGATCGCAGAATCGACCATCACGCTGACCACCGAATCTCCTTCAACCATGAACTCGACCGGCTTCGTTGATACCGGGCACCGCCGGACCTCTTTGGTCCGCCCTCCTGTGCGCCAATCGGTGCGATGCCAGGCATAGGAGTCCCTGGTCGTCATGATCAGATCCCAGACCACCGGCACTCCGTCGTCCGTCTTCCGGGTCTCGCCCCGGATCAGGCCGCGAATCCGGGACGGAGTGAACTCCTGGATATCGTAGATCGCGGTGTGGCGCATCCGCCCGGTCGAATCGTCCTTCCA
This sequence comes from Gemmatimonadota bacterium, assembly GCA_041691295.1. Taxonomy (GTDB): domain Bacteria; phylum Gemmatimonadota; class Gemmatimonadetes; order Gemmatimonadales; family GWC2-71-9; genus DATEHG01. The sequence goes on along the minus strand of JBEPVA010000033.1, from coordinate 1,050 downwards.
CCCTTTGCGATCGGCGAAATACATCGCCTTGTGATCGGGGGAAAAGCTGAGGGAATGGGGATTCTCGATGCAACGTCTCTCCGCGTCGCTCCAATCCCACGTCCCGGCGGCCAGCTCGAAGACCTGGCCAGGGGTGGCCGCGGAATAGATCCGCGGCACCCATGGCTTCCACCACGCCAGCAGCCCGACCACCGCGATCAGGGGCGCGCCGAGCAGCAGGATCAGATCGCGACCGAAGGTGCTCTTCTCGGAGTGGGGTGGGGTCATGGCCGGAGTAGGAATGGATTCGATCGAACTGTGCGGTACTGGCGATCAACTAGGTGCAAAGGTGCCGGCCAAACCTGGACGGCGCAACGGCTGAAAGGCCGGAGATAGGAGATGGGACGGGCCCCTGAACTGCCTGTTTTCTCCTACCGCTTCCCGCCCGTGATGGTAAACGGCCCGATCTCCGTCCACTGATCGGGATTCCTGGCGTTCTCCAGGCGTAGACGCATAGCGTCCGACGAGGCCGGGCCGAACCCGGTCACGTAGCCCACTGGAATATTCCAGACCAGGGAATCCGGGTGCGCCGGTGCATCGCGCAGCAGCATTCCCTTGTCATGGCCACCCATGGCGGCGCCGAGGTTGATGCGGAAGGTGTCAGGGGCCATCCAGTGGATGGTGTACCTGTGGCCTTCGACCAGGGTGTCGCCCGCCCGGGGACTGATGATCGCGAACGCGATTCGGGCCGGGGCCGGAGCGACCACCGGTACATCCGTCGCGGGAGGCTTGGCAACGTTCGGCCGGGCCTGGCAGCCCGCCAGTGTGACGATTGCGAGGATAGTGGCTCGACTCGGCATGGGATGACTCCGACGAGGGCTTGGAGAAATAGAAGATAGGAGATAGGAAATGGGAGATGGGACGGCCCTCCGAACTCTGGATCCGGAGGGCCTGAACAACCAACTGCGCGATGTGTGAAACAAATATTTGCGCTTGGATCTCGACGGGGAGAAAGTCTCTCGTCTCTCGTCTCTCGTCTCTCGTCTCTCGTCTCTCGTCTCTCGTCTCTCG
>JBEPVA010000032.1:0-22840 GCA_041691295.1 Gemmatimonadota bacterium | reverse complement strand
GGGCAACAGCAAGCAGCCCAATCTCGACAGCTACACCGTCAACATGACCCAGCGCGCCCGGGACGGGAAAATGGACCAGGTCCTGGGCCGCGATTTCGAGGTCCGCCAGGTGGTGGACATCCTGACCCGCCGGCGGCAGAACAATCCGATCCTGGTCGGCGAAGCCGGTGTCGGCAAGACCGCGGTGGTCGAAGGCTTTGCCCTGCGGATCGTCCAGGGGGAAGTGCCGGAGCCACTCAAGAATGTCGAGCTCCGCTCGCTGGACCTGGCCCTGTTGCAGGCCGGCGCCGGGGTCAAAGGGGAATTCGAGAACCGGCTGAAGGGGCTGATCGAAGAGGTAAACACCCCCCCGACCCCGATCAACCTGTTCATCGATCACCCCCACACCATGAGGGCCGCGGGGGGCGCCGCCGGCCAGAACGACGCGGCCAACCTGCTCAAGCCGGCGCTGGCCCGCGGCGAACTCCGCACCATCGCGGCCACCACCTGGTCCGAATACAAGAAATATTTCGAGAAGGATCCGGCGCTGGCCCGGCGGTTCCAGCTGGTCAAGGTGGAAGAGCCGACCGAAGAAGCCTGCCTGATCATGCTCCGCAGCCTGGTCCCGACGCTCGAAAAGCACCACAACGTCCGGATCCTGGACGATGGCCTCGAGGCGGCGGTCCGGCTGTCCCACCGCTACCTGGCCGACCGCCAGCTGCCGGACAAGGCGGTCAGCGTCCTCGATACGGCCTGCGCCCGACTGGCCCTCGGCCAGGCCGCGATGCCGGCTGCCGTCGAAGACGTCACTCGGCGGCTCGACGATCTCGATGTCCAGGAACGGGTGCTGACCCGTGAACAGGCCGTCGGCGCCGATCATGCCAAGCGGCTGGCCAAGATTGCCACTGACCGGACCGTCCTCAAGGCGGAATTCGCCGGACTGAAAACACGATGGGAACAGGAAAAGGGGCTGGTGGAGCAGATCAAGAAACTCCGCGAGCACCTCGAAGACACCCTGGGCTCGAAGGGCAAAGGCCGGGAGTCGAAGGCCATGCGGAGTCCGGAGGACGTCCGCGGCGAGCTCGAGAAGCTCAATGCTGAACTGAGCACCATCCAGGGCGAGCACGCCCTAGTCCGGGTCTGCGTCGATGGTGGCATCGTCGGCGAGGTGATCTCGGGCTGGACCGGTATTCCGGCCGGCAAGATGCAGCGCGACGACATGGCGGCCGCACTCAAGCTGGAAGCCAGCCTGGGCAGCCGGGTCATCGGGCAGAATCATGCCCTTGAGATCATCAGTCACCGGATCCGGACGTCCAAGGCCGGGATCACCGATCCGGACAAGCCGGTCGGCGTCTTCATGCTGGTGGGTCCGTCCGGCGTCGGCAAGACCGAGACGGCGCTGGCGGTGTCCGACCTGCTCTACGGCGGCGAGCGGAACATGATTTCGATCAACATGTCGGAGTTCCAGGAGGCCCACACCGTCTCGACCCTCAAGGGCTCACCGCCAGGCTACGTCGGCTACGGCGAGGGTGGGGTGCTGACCGAAGCGGTCCGGCGGCGTCCCTATTCCGTGGTCCTGCTCGATGAAGTGGAAAAGGCCCACCCCGATGTGCTAGAGCTGTTCTTCCAGGTGTTCGACAAGGGGCGGATGGAAGATGGCGAGGGCCGCGAGATCGACTTCAAGAACACGGTGATCATTCTCACGACCAATGCGGGGACCGACACCATCATGAAGCTGACCGCCGACCCCGAGACCATGCCCAATCAGGAAGGGCTGGCCAAGGCGCTCAAGCCGGAACTCGACAAGACCTTCAAGCCGGCCTTCCTCGGCCGGATGGTCATCATCCCGTACTTCCCGGTCCGGGACGAGAATCTCAAGCAGATCGTCCGGCTCAAGCTCCGGAAGATCCAGCGCCGGATCAACGAGGTCCACGAGATTGAACTGGTCTGCGACGACCGGATGGTGGAGGAAGTGGCCGCCCGCTGCACTGAAGTCGAGAGCGGCGCCCGCAACGTCGACAACATCCTGACCAACACCCTGCTGCCGGACCTGTCGCGCCGGGTGCTTGAGGCGCTGGCCGAGGGAAAGAAGCCGGCCCGGATTACCGTCAAGGTGGCCGAGGGCGGCGCATTCGAATACGTGGCGAGCTGAGGCCCGACACCGGCCTCGCTCTACGATTTCACTCAGACGGGGTGTCCCATGGCCGACGAGACGATCACCCAGGACAAACGCCTGCTGGCGGTGACCACCCCGCTGGGCAAGGATGTACTGCTGCTGGACCAGGTCAACGGCTCCGAAGCGGTGTCGCAGCTGTTCCAGTTCGATGTCACCATGGTGGCCACCCGGGCCAACGGTAACGACGGCAAGGTCGATCCCGGCAAGCTGCTGGGGAAATCGATGACGCTGGCCGTGACCCTGGCCGACGGCAAGCAGCGGTTCGTCAACGGCATCGTCCGCCGGTTCCGCAAGGGAGAGGTCAGCCAGCGGTTTGCCACCTTTCGGGCCGAGCTGGTGCCGACGCTGTGGCTGCTGTCACTCAAGGCCAACTGCCGGATCTTTCAGGGGCTGTCGATTCCCGACGTCATTCAGCAGCTGCTCAAGGAGGGCGGGGTCGAGTTCAAGGCCAATCTCACCGGGCAGCACAAGCCGGCCGATTTCTGCGTCCAGTACCGGGAGACCGACCTCAACTTCGTCTGCCGGCTGATGGAAGAGGTGGGAATTTTCTACTGGTTCGAACATACCGACAGCGGCCACACCATGATGCTGGCCGATGCGGCCAGTGCCCACAAGGATTGTCCCAACCAGCCCAAGGCCTTTCTCGACACCGACACCGGCAGCACCGACCAGGACTTCATCAGCGCCTGGGAAGAGCGCCAGGAACTCAACGTCGGCAAGTGGACCCTCAGGGACTATCACTTCGAATTGCCCCGCAAGGATCTCGAGGTCAGCGCCACCGCCATCGGCACGCCGGCGCCGGTCACCAAGCTGGAAATGTTCGACTACCCGGGTGGCTACGCCCAGCATTTCAACAAACCCGGCGAACGGCTGGCTGAGGTCAGTGAAGAGGGCGACACCCTGGTCGCGATCCGGATGGCGGAATCGGACGCCGGCCGGATCTTGATCGAGGCGAGCAGTAATTGTCGCGCCTTGATCCCCGGCTTCAAGATCAGTGTCGATTCCCGCAGCCTGCAGACCATCACCGGCAGCTTCATCCTCACCAGCCTCCAGACCACGGCTCGGCAGTCGCCGTCGTATACCGGCGGCGATGACAGTGGCGGCGCCTTTGCCAACAACTTTGCCTGCGTGCCGGCCCGTACCGTGCTACGGCCGCCGCGGGAAACACCCAGGCCAGTGGTACAGGGGCTGCAGCATGCCCGGGTGGTCGATGAGGGAGAGCCCGGCGCCGAGCCGACGGATGAAATTTCCCCGGACAAGTTCGGCCGGGTCCGGGTGCTCTTCCCGTGGGACCGCGAAGGCAAGGCGGCCTGCCGGGTCCGGGTGGCCCAGGTCCGGGCCGGCAAGAGCGGCGGCCAGATCTGGATTCCGCGGAGCGGCGATGAAGTGGTGGTGGCGTTTATTGAGGGCAATCCCGACTGCCCGCTGATCGTCGGCTCGCTATACAACGCCGACAACATGCCGCCCTATGCCCTGCCGGCCAACAAAACCCAGAGCGGGATCAAGACCCGGAGCAGCGCCAAGGCCGGCGCCGACGAATTCAACGAGCTCCGATTCGAGGACAAGAAGGACGCCGAGGAAATCCTGCTGCATGCCCAGAAGCAGCTGACGGTGGAAGTGGAGGCCGATGAGTCCCGAACAGTCGGCGCCACTCGCACCACCATCATCCAGAAGGACGACAAGCGGACCAACAAGGAAGGCAACGAGAAGGTCCTCATCGAGAAGGGCAACCAGGACACCGAGATCAAGGTCGGCGATCAGTCGACCACCATCGATGCCGGCAACTACAATCTCGATGTCCACCAGGACTGGACCACCGCGGTCGAGGCCGGCAACTACAGCCTCATGGTGCAGACCGGCAGCCACTCGACCCAGGTCAAGGGGGACACCTCGCTGCTGGTGGCCAAGGGTTCGTACAGCGGGGTGATCAAGACCGGCGACGCCCTGGTCACGGTGGGCCAGGGCAGCGCCGGCCTCAAGGTCAACACCGGAAACGTGGCGGTACTTGTCAAGTCCGGTGACATGATCACCAAGCTCAGCGGCGGCAAGTACCTGGTGAAGTCCGAGGTCGGGATCAAATTCCAGGTCGGCGAAAACAGCATCACGATCGGCCAGGAAGGGGTGGTCATCAAGGGGCTGAACGTGAAGATGGAGGGCCAGATGCAGGCCACCGTGAAGGGGCTCAACACCCAGATCACCGGTGACTGCATGCTCAAGGCCGGCGGCGCGATGACGATGATCGGGTGACCATGAGCCCCCGTGCTCCCGCGATCAAGACCCTGGCCGACCTGGCCGCGGTGGCCGGCGTCGGCGACGAGGCTCTGGCGCTGCTGCGTCCCCGCCACGCCCCGCACGAATACCTTTCGGCGCTGACAGCCGCCGGCCACTACCCTGATGCGGTACGGCTGCTGGCCCATGCCCTGCCGAGGCGCGAGGGAGTCTGGTGGGCCTGGGCCACCGCCAAGCGCGCGATGGGTGCTGAACCGGAGGCACCGGCCGCGGCGGCCCTCGACGCCACCGAACGATGGATCGGGCAGCCCTCCGAGGAGCACCGCCACGCCGCCCTGGCGGCGGCCGAGGCGGCGGGCCTCGATACACCGGCCGGTGGCGCGGGGATGGCCGCGTTTCTGTCCGGGCCCTCGCTGGCGCCGCCCCACATCGAACAGTCGGTGCCGCCGCCGGAGTACGGTGCGGCCAAGGCCATCGCCGGCACCGTCCTGATGTCGGCGGCGGTCACCGACCCGGGCCAGATGGTCGGGAAGTTGCATGCGGCATTGCTGCAGGGGCTCGATGTGGTCGACAAGATCAAGCTGTGGCCGGCCATGACGGCGCTGGAGCTGGCTACCCCCACAGCGGCGGAGACCGAGACGCCCGAGACGCCCGAGGCACCACCGGCCAAGGCCCGTAAGACACGGAAGAAGCGGACCGTCGAGTAGCGCAGCCGTACTACCCGCCAGCGGGTCCGGATATCCTGCCAGCGCGCGGCGTCTGCCGCGAGGGATGGCGCGGATGATGTCGCAATGCCGGCCCCCATCACCACCACGGCTGATGGGGGCCGTACGCTCGACTGCACATGAAGCGCTGCGGGCCGCGCCTGGCCCCAGGTCACGATTTCAACCGATCAAGGTGCACCATGGCTGAAACGCTCACGCAGGACTCCCGCTTGCTGGCCATCGACACGCCGCTGGGAAAGGACGTGCTGCTGCTGGAGAGCTTCACCGGCAGCGAAGCGGTCTCCCAGCTGTTTCACTTCGATGTCAACCTGCTGGCGGACCGCGAGAACAGCAACGATGCCAGGGTCGACGCCAAGCAGCTGCTCGGCAAGGCCGTCACCCTGTCGGTGACCCTGGCCGGCGGCAAGAAGCGCTACATCAACGGGATCGTGCGCCGGTTCCGCAAGGCCGAAGTGTCGCAGCGGTTTGCCAGCTTCAGCGCTGAGGTGGTGCCGCTGCTGTGGCTGCTGTCGCTGCAGGCCGACTGCCGGATCTTCCAGGGCAAGACCATTCCGGAAGTGATCGAGCAGATCCTCAAGGATGGCGGGGTCAAGTTCAAGATGAACCTGATCGGCAAGTACGATCCGGTCGATTACTGCGTGCAGTACCGGGAAACCGGGCTCAACTTCGTCTGCCGGCTGATGGAAGAGGTCGGGATCAACTACTGGTTCGATCATACCGACACCGATCACACCATGGTGCTGGGCGATGCACCCAGCGCCCACAAGGACTGCCCCAACCAGGACAAGGTCTACCTCGATTCGCAGGCCGGCAGCACCGATGAGGATTACATCAGCAGCTGGGAAGAGCGTCAGGAATTGAGCGTCGGCAAATGGCGGCTCAAGGACCTGAACATGGAAATGCCCCGCAACACCAATGAGGTCAAGGCCGCCACGTCCGCCGCCACCAAGCCGCCGGCCGGCCTCGAGGTGTTCGACTATCCGGGCGGCTTTGCCAAGCGGAAGAACAAGACCGGTGAACGGCTCGGCGAGATCAAGGACGATGGCGACAAGATGGTGGCGCTCCGGATGGAGGAGTCGGATGCCAGCCTGGTGCTGGTCGATGCCAGCAGCAACTGCCGAGCGCTGGTGCCCGGGTTCAAGATCAGCGTCGACAGCCGGACCCTGCAGCCGGCCGCCGGTGGTTACGTGCTGACCAGTGTGCAGCACAGCGTCCGGCAATCGCCCGACTATACCGGCTCCGATTCCGGATCAGGCGACTACAGCAACCACTTTGCCTGCGTCCCGGCCAGCACCAAGCTCCGGCCGCCGCGGGAAACACCCAAGCCGGTGGTCATGGGCCTGCAGAACGCCGTGGTCGTCGACTCCAACATGGGCCAGGATGAAGAGATTTCCCCCGACAAGTACGGACGGGTCAAGGTCATCTTTCCCTGGGACAGCGAGGGCTCGGCCAGCGCCTGGCTCCGGGTGGCGCAGGTGAGGGCCGGCAAGAGCGGCGGACAGATCTGGATTCCGCGAGGCACTGATGAGGTCCTGGTGGCCTTCATGGAAGGCGATCCGGATTGCCCGATCGTGGTCGGATCAGTCTACAACGCCGACAACATGCCGCCGTACCCGCTGCCAGCCAACAAGACCCAGAGCGGGATCAAGTCCCGGAGCAGCGCCAAGGGCGGCGCCGAGGACTACAATGAACTCCGGTTCGAGGACAAGAAGGACGCCGAGGAAATCCTGCTGCACGCCCAGAAAGTGCTCAAGGTCGAGGTCGAGGCCGACGAGTTCCGCACCGTGGGCAATGAGCGGACCACCGTGATTCAGAAGACTGACAAGCGGAACAACAAGGAAGGTGACGAGAAGACCCACATCGAGAAGGGCAACTGGTATTTCGGGGTCAACAAGGACCACCTGACCACGGTGGAAGAGGGCGACTGCGAGCTCACCGTCAGCCAGGGCCACCTGCTGACCTCGGTCGACCAGGGGGATGAGACCCTCACGGTGAAACAGGGCAACGTCAAGCTGAATGTTGGCCAGGGCAACTACGACACCAAGGTCGACATGGGGAACCGCAGCGTGTCGATCGGCATGGGCAACGACGACCTCAAGATCGATATGGGCAACCTCAGCATCAAGCTCGGCATGGGCAACGTGGCTATGAAGTGCGACCTCGGGAAGGTCAGCATCGAGAGCCTGCAGGGCATCGAGCTCAAGTGCGGCCAGAATTCGATCAAGATCGACCCGATGGGAGTGACCATCAAGGGGATGATGGTCAAGGTTGAAGGCCAGGTCATGACCGATATCAAGGGATTGATGACCATGGTCAAGGGCACCGCGATGCTGCAGGCCGGCGGCGGCATCACCATGATCGGGTGAGTCGATGAGCGATCCGACGGGCGGCAAGCGCCAGATCAAGACCCTCGCCGACCTGGCCGATGTGGCCCAACTCGGCGATGAGGGGAAGCAACTGCTCAAGCCGGCCCACACCCCGCATCAGTATCTGGCGGTGCTGACCGACGCCGGCCAGCATGCCGATGCCATCCGGCTAGTGGCCCATGCCCTGCCTCGGCGCGAGGGCGTCTGGTGGGCCTGGGCCACAGCCAAAAAGGCGTCCGGCGCCACTGCCGCTCCACCGATCAAGGCGGCGCTCGATGCCACCGAGCGGTGGATCTCGCAGCCGACCGAGGAAAACCGGCGGACCGCCATGGCTCGGGCGGAGGCTGTGGGCTTCGACACCCCGGCGGGCTGTGCTGCCCTGGCGGCCTTTCTGTCCGGCCCGACCGTGGCGCCTCCGCATATCGAGCAAGCGGTGCCGCCGCCCGATTACGCCGCAGCCCAGGCAATCACCGGCGCGATCCTGATCTCCGCGGTCGCCACCGAGCCCGACAAGGCCACCGACAAGATGCTGGCGGCGCTGACCCAGGGTCTTGAGGTCATCGCCAAGATCAAGCTCTGGCCCGGATCTGAACCGGCCAAACTCGCCGCACCGGCCCCGCCCGCGCCGCCGCCACCAGCACCACCACCGCCGAAACCCAAGACCTGGGAGCGCTGATATGGGAATGCCAGCAGCACGAGTGGGAGACATGCACGTCTGCCCGATGATCACGGTGCTGGTGCCACACGTCGGCGGACCGATCCTGCCTCCTGGCGGGCTCACCGTCCTGATCGCGGGCATGCCCGCCGCCCGGGTGGGCGACATGTGCGTCTGCGTCGGCCCGCCGGATGTCATCGCGATGGGAGCATTCACGGTCCTGATCGGCGGGATGCCGGCGGCACAGTTGGGCTCGCTCACGGCGCATGGCGGGACCGTGATCCTTGGGGCGCCGACGGTGCTGGTTGGGTGAGGCGGACAGCGAAGAGCGGACAGAGGAGAGAGGAGAGAGGAGGGAAGAGAGCGGAGAGTGGAGAACGGAAGCGCCCCAACTCTCGAGTGCGTTGCTTCATGCTGGCCTGTTGGAGGACTTTCGATGACTCTTCACTCCAGACATCCAGGTGGCGCGAGCCCAGCGCTACCCGAGGTCAAGGTCGGCGGCCAGCTCTGGCAGCCGGCGGCATCGCTCGCCCAGCACGGCCCCGACGCCCGGGTCTACGTCCTCCACACCAACCCGGACGGCTCGGCCCACCTGACCTTCGGGGGCAAGCGCCCTCCCACCGGCGGTCCGATCACGATCCGCTACCAGACTGGTGGGGGAGCGGGAGGTAACGCAGTCACTACGACTCCGCATTCACCGCTGGGCAAGGAGGGAGTGCTGCTGGAGCTGGTACCAGGCAAGGGGATGCTGCAGGTGCGCCACAGGAAGTGGCGGCACAGGTAATAGTTGACAGGAGAGGTGAGAGGTGAGAGGGAACTGCGCACGATGCCAAGTCATGCAGGTGTCGCAAGCCGCGTTAGCCGCGAAGGACACTGGTGGCTTCATCCAAGCCGAAGCCGCTCGGCGCCTGCATCGAACTGATCTTCATTGCTATTCGTATCAAACCTAGAGGATCCACGAATGATTGGCTCCCGGTTCTTCCGCCCTCTTGCCATCGTCACGCTGCTGGCAGCGCCGGCTGCCGCCCAGCAGCTCACCCCGATTGAGCGCGGCCAGATCGACAGCGCCGCGCTCGCGGTGCTGGCCGGCACGGGGGCGCCGAGTGCCTCGGTGGCGGTGGTGAGGGGCGGGGCAATCGTGTACGAGCATGCCTATGGTGAGGGCCGGATCGGGACACCGGCGGCTTCATCGCAGCGCTATGCCATCGGCTCGGTGAGCAAGCAGTTCACCGCCACCGCAATCCTGCTGCTGGCGGAGCAGGGAAAGCTGTCGCTCGATGACAAGGTGGCGCGGTGGTTTCCCGATCTGACCCGTGCCAGTGAGGTCACAGTCCGCCAGCTGCTGTCGATGACCTCCGGCTACCAGGACTACTGGCCGCAGGACTACGTCTTTACCGCCATGCAGGGACCGACCACCGCCGCCGCCATCATGCAGCAATGGGGCAGGCAGGCACTCGACTTCGATCCCGGCACCACCTGGCAATACAGCAATACCAATTACATCATCGCGGCATCCATTGTCGAACGGGTGGCCGGCATGCCGTTCATGGATTTCCTCAAGCAGAAGATCTTCAGCCGGCTGGGAATGACCTCAATCGCCGATTTCGACGCCGGCCCGCTCGGTCCGGCTGATGCCGGCCCATACATGCGCTACGGGCTGGGCCCGCTCCGGGCCGCGCCGAAAGAAGGACCGCACTGGCTGTTCGGCGCCGGCCAGCTGGCCATGACCGCCCACGACCTGGCCACCTGGGACCTGGGGATCATCAACCAGACCATCCTGAAACCGGCCTCGTACCGGACCCAGCAGACGGCGATCGTGCTCGCCAATGGAACGGGTACCGGCTACGGACTCGGCATCAATGCGGCCATGGCCGGCAAGCGGCGGCGGATCTCGCACGGCGGGGCGGTCTCGGGCTACACTACGACCAACCTGGTCTATCCTGACGATCGCGCAGCCATCGTGATCTTCACCAACATCTATCCCGGCGGTAGCTCGGCGTCGGGGCAGCTGGCTTCACGCATTGCGACCATCATCTTCGCGTCAGCCGACACTGTGGACGCCGCCGCCGGGGATCTGGCGCGTCGGGTGTATGATGGGCTGGCCAAAGGCACCATCGACAAGGCCCTTTTGACCTCGAACGCCACCGCCTTTTTTACGACCGAAGCACTGGCGGACTATGGCGCGAGCCTGGGCCCGTTGGGAACGCCAACCGAGTTTACTGCCACTGGCAGCTCACTCAGGGGCGGACTGCGGATCCGCGGTTTCCGGATCCGGGCCGGCGGGGTGAGCATGAACCTGACGATGATGGTGAGGCCGGACGGGAAGATCGAGCAGTATATGGTGGAGCGGGACAGCTAGAGGAGAGAGGAGAGAGGAGAGTCAAAGCACGCGAACAGCGGACCGGAACTTGGCAAGGTCCGGAGATCGCCAGACAGGGTAAGGGCGATCCTTGTGATCACCCGACTGCAATTCGGCAAACCGCAAGACGAGGGAGTACAGACCCGCGACTCGAGACCTGCGACCACAATGTCGGGATGTTTTCATGGCGGAACACCAGAGGTACCCGAGCAAATGACGACTCGAGCATTGCTTGCTTCCCTCGTCCCGGCCCTGGTTCTGGCTTCCTGTAATACCGGGCCGGTTGAGTGCGGTCTCTCGATTCCTGATGCCGTGTCCGTCATCGTCCGGGACTCGGTGACCGGGATCCTCGTGGCAGATGGCGCATCAGGGGTGGTCATCCTCGACGCCCATACAGACAGTCTCCTACCGGGCCGGCTCTACGGTCTCGGCGACAGCGTCCTGATCGGCGGCACCCGGGTAGGCGGTGTTACCGTCCGGGTGGAGCGTCCTGGATACCAGATCTGGTCGCAGTCAGGTGTGCAGACCCATCTGAGCACAACGGTCTGTCCTGCCTTCGTCACCGTAGCGCTGACGGCCCGTTTGCAGCGATAGCGGCGACAGCGCTCTGATGGATTCTTTGGCGGCGGCGCCGGTCGAGCTGGTTCCCGGATCGGAATCCGACGCCGACGCCATTGCGGCACTCCGCGTCGCGGTCGCCGACCGGCTCACCGCCATCCACGGCAAGGGGCCGTGGTCGCTGGCCGGCACGGCAAAGAGCGTCCATCGCGCCCTGCTGTACGACGGATTGTTTGTACTGCGCCGCGGCAATTCCGTCCTGGCCACCCTGATCCTGACGACCCGCAAGCCTTGGGCAATTGACACCCAATATTTTGCTCCCGCCCGCCGGCCCCTCTACATCACTTCGATGGCCGTCGACCCCGCTTGGCAGCAGCGCGGCATCGGCCGCTCGTGCCTGGCCGACGTCGATCGACTGGCTGGCATCCATTCGGCTGATGCGCTCCGGCTCGACGCATTCGATGCACCAGCCGGTGCCGGTCCGTTCTATGAAAAATGCGGGTACCGCGAGGTGAAGCGGGTGAGCTACCGGCAGATGCCACTGATCTACTATGAGCGCTCAGTCACCCCACATTCCTGAACTGTGTCCACGGCCGGCGAACTGCCGATCGTTGTCCGGCCGCTCCGCAAATCCGCAGTGCTGACGGGAGGCGCTGCATCACTGCAATCAGCATGTCCCTCAGGACAGCCGGCGGAATTTCTGCCAAGCGCGGGAGGTTGTGACAAACATGACCGAGTTGAGAGCACGATTCCCCGCTACCGCGGCCGCACTATATTGTCGATGCCGCCCGACTCCGGTACGACGCGCCTCTGGGCTCGTAACGGGACCTAACTGCCTTCGTTCCCATCGCCAGCGTTCGCCGGACCTTCTCTGGTTGATTCGCCAGTTGCATCGCTTCCCCGGACGCGCCCGCGGAAAGGTCACGATGATCCCCACCGAACCGATTGGCAGCATTCCCAGGCCGCTGCCGCTGGTCGAGGCCGCCGCCGTTCTGTCGCCCGGTGATCCTTTGCTGGAGCAGATGTACGACGCGGCCATCGTCGACACCATCGCCCGGTTTGAGGCCACCGGCTCGCCGGTGATCACCGACGGCGAACAGCGCAAGTATCACAACTTCCTGACCTACTGCGTCAACGGCCTGGCCAACACGACGCTGGAGGGAGGCTTCCCGATCCCGTTCTCCGCCGGGCACATCAGGCGCATTCCCCGGCTCACGGCCGGTCCGTTCCGCTACCTGCAGCGGGCGGACCGGTTCCTGGCCGATGCCCTGCGCCTGGCCCACCGGCCGGTCAAGCAGGCAGTCATCTCTCCCTCGGCGCTGAGCCTGATGTACCCGCCCGAGGAGATTGCCGGGTACCGGCGGGAGGATTTCATCGACGACCTGCTGCGGGAACACGAGGCGGAGGTCCGGGCCTGCCTGGTCCTGGGCGCCCACAAGGTCCAGATCGATTTCACCGAGGGCCGGCTGGCCGTCCGGCTGGATCCCAGCGGTGAACTGCTCACCAGCTTTATCGATCTCAATAACCTGGCCCTGTCGCGCTTTTCCGCCGCCGAACGCCAGCGGATCGGAGTTCACACCTGCCCCGGCGGCGACCGTGACTCGACCCACAGCGCCGAAGTAGATTATGCCGATCTGTTGCCCAACCTGTTTGAATTGAAGGCCGGTAATTTCTACATTGCCCTGGCCGATGAACGTGATCCGGCGCGGGTGCTCAAGCTGATCGGCGATTTCATGAAGCCGGATCAGCGGGTCTTCGTGGGGGTCATTTCACCCATCGACTCCCGGATCGAGACGCCGGAGATCGTTCGGGACCGGGTGCTCGAGGCGGCCCGGTACATTCCGCTGGACCGGCTGGGCACCACCGACGACTGCGGCTTTTCGCCGTTCTGCGACGATGCATCCACCTCCCGTGACACCGCCTTTGCCAAGATCCGGGCCCGGGTGGAAGGCACCGCCCTGGCCGCCCACATCCTTGGAGTCTCCTGATGGGAGCAGCGGACAACGAAGACATCCGGATGCGGACCGTGGGACTGCAGAATGCCCTGAGCATTCTGCAGGCGCGGCAGCGGGTCGAGGCGGAGTTGCTCGCGTCCAAGGAATCGCTGGAAAAGAAAACCGCCGAACTGGCCCGCTCGCTGGCCGTGATGCGGGCAACGCTGGAGGCCACGACCGACGGGATCCTGATGACCGACGGCGCGGGCCACGTGCTGGGGTTCAACGAGAAATTCGTCCGGATGTGGCGGCTGCGCGACGACGTGCTGGATAACCTCGAGCACAATCAACTGGTCACTATTCTCGCGCCGAACTTCGCCGACCCGACGGCCTACCGAAGCCGGATCGAGGAGATCTACCGGATCTCCCCCCCCGAGGCATTCGATCTGCTGGAGCTGGCCGACGGACGGGTGTTCGAGCGATTCTCCAGCGTCCAGCTGGTGGACGGTGAGGCCATCGGCCGGGTCTGGAGCCTCCGCGACATCACGACCCACCGCAACACCGAGGCGGAGCTGGGCCGCAAGTCCGAATGGCTGCGCATTACCCTGTCCAGCATCGGGGACGGAGTCATCACCACCGACACGGCCGGGATGGTAACCTCCCTCAATCCGGTGGCCGAGCAGCTGACGGGCTGGACTCAGGCCGATGGGATCGGCGTCCCGCTGACTCAGCTGTTCACTATCGTCAATGAGACGACCCGGGTTCCGGTCGAGAATCCCGCGCTCCGGGCCCTGCGCGAGGGCCGGATCATCGAGCTGGCCAATCACACGGTCCTGATTGCGCGTGATGGCTCCGAGCGGGCCATCGACGACAGCGCCGCCCCGATCGCGGATGCCGATGGCGGGGTGCAAGGCGCGGTCCTGATCTTCCGGGACGTGACGCAACGACGGCAGTCTGAAATCGCCACGATCCGGCTTGCCGCAGTGGTCGACTTTTCGGATGACGCGATCATCACCAAGAGTCTTGACGGGATTATCGCCACCTGGAACCGGGGCGCCGAGCGGATCTTCGGCTACACTCAGGACGAGGTGATCGGCCGGCCAATCACGATCATCCTGCCGCCCGAGCGCTACCACGAAGAGGATGAAATCCTCAGGCGGCTGCGCCGCGGTGAGCGGCTCGACCATTTCGAGACGGTCCGGATCCACAAGGACGGTCACTCGATCGACGTGTCGGTCACCTTGTCACCAATTCGCGACGCCGAGGGCCGGATCATCGGGGCCTCCAAGATTTCGCGGGATATCACCCTGCGGAAGCGCAACGAGCGGACCACCAGGTTCCTGGCCGAATCGAGCTCGGCCCTGGCCGAACTGGGAGATATCGAGAGTACGCTGCAGCGGGTGGCGGGGATGGCCGTTCCCGCCTTTGCCGACCTCTGCGCGGTGGACCTGGTCGCGCCGGACGGCTCGACTCGGCGGATTTCGTTCCGTTACAGTGAAGGCGTCGATCCCGCGGCCGCCCGGGACATGGCCCGATACGGTACCAGCTCCAACGAGAATCACAATGTCGCACGGGTCATCCATTCCGGGCAGCCGATCTGGATCGAGTCGCTGACCGACGAGAATCTGCAGCAGATCTCCCGCGGCCCCGAACACCTGGCCATTCTCCGGCGGCTGGCCATCAAGTCGTATATCTGCACACCTCTGCTGTCCCGTTCGAGGGTGCTGGGCGTGCTTTCGTTCGTGACCGGCAGATCAGGCCGGATCTACGACGCGACTGACCTGGCCGTGGCGGAGGACCTGGCCGACCGCACCGTCATTGCCATCGACAATGCCAACCTGGTCTCGGCCCTGCAGGAGTCGGATCAGCGGAAAGACGAATTCCTGGCCATCCTGGCCCACGAGCTGCGTAATCCACTGGCCCCGATCCGCAACTCGGTGCAGGTGCTGCGCGGCAAGGGTCCCCACATTCCCGAGGTCCAGTGGGCGGCCGACGTGATCGATCGCCAGGTCAGCCAGATGACCAGGCTAGTGGATGACCTGCTCGACGTGTCGCGGATCACCAGCGGCAAGGTCCAGTTGCGCCGGGAACTGCTGGCCCTGGCCACGGCAGTGCAGAGCGCCGTCGATGGCAGCCGTCCGCTGATCGACTCGGCCGGCCATGCATTCACGGTCACGATGCCGGCCGAACCGATCTACCTGATGGCGGACCTGACCCGCTTGAGCCAGGTCATTCTCAACCTGCTGAACAATGCGGCCAAGTACACCAATCCCGGCGGCCGGATCTGGCTGACCATCGAGGCGCTGGGAGCGCAGGTCGAAATCCGGGTGAAGGACACTGGCATCGGCATCGACGCGGGAATGCTGCCCCGAATCTTCGAGATGTTCACCCAGGATGACCGCTCACTCGAGCGGAGTCAGGGCGGTCTTGGCATCGGCCTGATGCTGGTCCGGCAGCTGGTGGAAATGCACGGCGGCACCGTTCGGGCCAGCAGCGGCGGAGCGGGCCAGGGCAGCGAGTTCGTCGTCACCCTGCCGGTCGAGCTGGGTGCCACCGCGCCCGGTCCGGCGGACCACGCCACCGGCGTCAATGCCGCCAGTTCTCGGCGCATCCTGGTGGTGGACGACAACCGTGACTCCGCCGACAGTCTCAGCATGCTGCTCGGCATGCTGGGCAACGATGTCCGCGCGGTGTACGACGGCCTCGAAGCGGTCCGGGTGGCCGAGGAATTCCGGCCCGAGATCATCCTGCTGGACATCGGGCTGCCCAAACTGAATGGCTACGATGCCGCCATCCGGATCCGGCAGCTGCTGGGCAGGAGCGTGGTGCTGGTGGCCTTGACCGGGTGGGGACAGCAGGCCGATCGCCGCCGCTCCCGGGACGCCGGCTTCGACCATCACATGACCAAACCGGTCGATGTCGAGGCGCTGCGCCGGCTGGTGGCCGTGGGCACTCCGACTTCCTGATCCGGCCGGCCGGGCCCAGGCCGCCTCTTGCGCAGGTGGCTCGATTTCCGTAATCTCTGGACCAAGGACAACTGAACGGGGCCGGCTGAGGCCGCTCCCACCTTTTCAGACGGGCAGTCGGGCCCGTCGG
Source organism: Gemmatimonadota bacterium (assembly GCA_041691295.1). GTDB lineage: Bacteria > Gemmatimonadota > Gemmatimonadetes > Gemmatimonadales > GWC2-71-9 > DATEHG01. Next base: position 6,763 of record JBEPVA010000032.1, on the reverse strand, counting down.
TCGAAGGCACGAATCATTTCCCAAATGGAAATCGTTCGTGCCTTTTCATTTACGGAAGGAATGGACTGACGTCATGACGGCGCCACAGAGTTCACAGCTCCCCACGGCGCAGCTGCGCCTGGTCAGCGACACGGCACCGGGAATATCCCGGCGCCGGTCGGGCCATGGCTTTCGGTATGCCACCGCCGATGGCAAGCCGGTCAGTGATCAGGCTGCACTGAATCGAATCCGGAAGCTCGCGATCCCGCCGGCCTGGACCGATATCTGGATTGCGGTTGATCCGCGGGCCCACCTCCAGGCCACCGGCCGGGATGCCCGGGGCCGCAAGCAGTATCGCTACCACGCCACCTTCCGGGCGGCACAGGAAGAGGAAAAATTCGGCCGGCTGGCCGCTTTTTCACGGGCACTGCCATCTCTCCGCCGCACCCTCCGCCGCGATCTCGGCCGGGCCGACCGCGGCCGGGAGCAGGTGCTGGCCCTGCTTGTCTCGCTGCTGGAGTCGACCTATATCCGGGTGGGCAACGACGCCTACACCCGCGACAACGGCTCGTACGGCCTGACCACGCTCGAGGACCGGCACGTGAGGATCAGCGGGCAAACAATCGCGTTCGCCTTCCGCGGCAAGGGCGGCAAGGACCGGCGGGTCGAACTGCGGGACCGGCGGCTGGCCCGCCTGGTCAAGCGCTGCCGGAATATTCGCGGACCCCACCTGTTCCAGTACATCGACAGCCGGGGTCACCGGCGTCCGGCCCATTCGAGTGACCTCAACGCCTATCTTGGCATGATCACCGGCCAGCACTTCACGGCCAAGGATTTCAGGACCTGGGGCGCCACCCTGCTCACCGCTCGGCTGCTCGATCAACGGCTGCTGGTCGGGGCCGAGGTTCCGGGCAAGCCGGCCCTGATCGAAGACGTCGCGGCGGTAGCGGCGGAACTGGGGAACACCCCGGCCATCTGCCGCCAGAGTTATATCCATCCGCTGTTGCTCGAGACGTACCTGCAGTCCGACAGCTGGTCGCGCTGGCGGCGGTCCCGCCAGGGCCGGCCGGTCAGCGGGCTCTCGAGCGCCGAATCGCGGCTGCTGCGTTTTCTCAGTGCGTCAACATCGGCCCCCCGCCGAGCGTATCAGACGACGGGTCGAAAGGCGGGATGACGCGGTGACCATTTCATGACCGAACCGGAAGCCAACAGCGCGCATGGCCGGCTGGATGCCGATTTCAACCAGGATCGCTTTCTGGCCATCCTGGTGCACGAGCTGCGCAATCCGCTGGCCCCGATCCAGAATGCCGTCGAGGTCCTCAAGCTGAGCCGGCCGGTCTCGGACCGGGTCGACAGCTGCAGCCAGATGATCGAGCGGCAGCTTTGCCGGATGACGCGGTTGCTCGACGACCTGGTGGATGTCAGCCGCCTGGCGCACGGCCAGCTGGACTTTCGGCTGGGCCGGGCCGATCTGCGGTCGGTGATCGAGCAGGCGCTGCACCGGGCGGAGCCATTGAACACTGAGCGGCGCCACACTGTCGTGACCGACCTGCCGCCCGCAGGCGTCGAGATCGAAGCCGATGCGCCGCGCCTGGTCCAGCTGGTCGAGATTCTGCTCAACAACGCGGCGAAGTTCAGCGACGAGGGTGGTACCATCACGATCGGTCATGCCATTAATGATGGCGATTTCGTGCTCACCATCATGGACACTGGAATCGGGATCGATTCGGCCATTCGGCCCCTGATGTTCCAGCCTTTCAGGCTGGCCGGCTCCGAGCATAACACCACCGGCAACGGCCTCGGGCTTGGCTTGCCACTGGCGCAGGGAATTGCCAACGGCCACGGCGGCCGGATCGAAGCCTGGCCGCGGGAAGCGGGGCAGGGCAGTGTATTCACGGTGCGTCTGCCACTGGTGCGTCCAGAGGCCACGTCCGCGCGCACCGCTCCAACTCATGACCTAATGGCCGCCGCTCGGGCTCCGATGCGCTGGCGGCTGGTGCTGGCTGACGACCGGCAGCTCAATGCCGATGCGCTGAGCGAGCTGATCCGGCTCCAGGGTCACGAGGTCATCACCGTCTACGACGGAGAGGCGGCGGTGGCCGCGGCCGAGCGGTCGCGACCCAACGCCATTGTACTGGATATCGGGATGCCCGGGGTCGATGGATATGAGACCTGCCGCCGGATCCGGTCGCAGAGCTGGGCCCGCGACATCCCGATCGTGGCACTCACCGGCTGGGGACAGGCCAATATCGGCCCCAAGGCGCGGGAGGCGGGTTTCACTTTTCATCTGCTCAAGCCGGTCGATCACCTGACACTGCTCAGTAATCTGGAGCGGACGCATTCCCGCGGCGCCGGCTTCACGAACGAGTGATCGCCGGGTCCTGATCCGGCGGAACGGTCCATGTAGCGGAGGCGCACGGCGGGTCCGGTGCGCTATCCCACCCTCGCGGTGAAGCGGTCGGTTCACTGTCCGAAGGCGCAGGCCCCCTCTCCGAGGCGTGCGCGTTTTTTTGTTGGCTGACGGGACTCACCAGGCCCTCATAAGCTGCCGCAACGGGAGTGAAGCTGATGGACGAACATCTGGAGCCGGAATTCAAGGAACTGGCCGACCTGATCCACGACATCAAGGTCACCATGCTCCCCACCAGCGTGGTGGGCGATGGCCTTCGCAGCCGGCCGATGTACACCCAGGACACCCCATTCGACGGGACGCTCTGGTTCCTGACGTCCATCCATTCGCCGGTGGTCGGCGAGGTCATGGCCAATGGCGGGGTGCTGCTGACCTATGCCCACCCGGGCAAGCAGGAGTACCTCACGGTGAACGGCACCGCCGACATCCTCGATGACCGCACCCGCATCGCCGCGCTCTGGAAGGCCGCCCACAAGGTCTGGTTCCCCGACGGCGAAAATAGTCCGGATATCCGGCTCATCCGGGTGGCGGTCGAGCGGGCCGAGTACTGGGATGCGCCCTCAGCGCCGGTCCGGCTGATCCAGTTTGCCAAGGCACTGCTCTCGGGAGAACAGATGGAGGGCGGCAAGCACGGAACGCTGCGACTGTCCGGCCGCAACTGATGGTGGCCGCGATGCCGGGCATCGACTGGGCCGAGGCGCTGACGCCCACGGTCAATCTCGGCGAGTTCTTTCTGCGCGGTTCGGTGGTCTACCTGTTCCTGTACGCCGCCTTCCGGGTGTTGCGGCGTCAGGCCGGCGCCGTTGGCGTGTCCGATCTGCTGGCCCAGCTCCGGCTGCATGGCCTCGGCGATATCGGCGGGTCCGGCTCTGCACCCTAGAGGGTGATGGCCACATCACCGTGCTCAAGTCCGGACCGGATGGGGGTTCGGATGATGGGGGCGGCCGGGAGCGGGCGGTCGGCTGATCGAGGATAGAAACCCGGCACTTGCGGTCCCGGGGTGATTTTCCTAATGTCCGTGGGTTGGACAATCGAACACAGGGATGCGATTCCGGGCATCCTGCCTTGTCGAGCGGCGCCAATCTGGCCCGCCAGTCGAAGGCGCGATCGAACTCCCTAAGGAGCACTCGATGGCGCCTTTTGTCATATATGTACCTCGGGAGACAGTCATGACGCGAACCACCAGGTTACTTGCAGGAATGCTGGTCCTCAGTGCCGGCGCGGCCTGCAGCGCGGGCCGGACCGAGCGGCCGGTGGCCTCCGACGCCGCCGGCAACACGAGCGTCTCGCCATCGGGCACCCAGGCCGCCGCGGAAGGCAAGTCGATGGTACGGCTGGTCAACGCCATTCCCACCGGCCCGACCATCAACGTCATGGGGGACGATCGCACCCTGTTCACCGGCGTCAGCTACAAGACCGTCACCCCGTATCTCGAGGTGACCGACAACCATGTCAAGTTCAAGCTGAGTCCATCGTCGGCCGACACCGCGATCGCGGCCAACAGTGAAATGATGCGGGACGGCGGCCGCTATACCATCGTGGCGCTGCCGGACGACAATGGCGGGGCCCGGCTCCGGATCCTGACCGACAACGTGGTGCCCGATTCCGGCAAGGCCAAGGTCCGGGTCATCAACGCCGCGAGCGGTGCCAAGAATGTGGATGTGGCCCTGCAGGGCCAGAAGGATCCGCTGTTCAAGGGCGTGGGATACGGAAGTGAGGCAGGCTATCAGGAAATCACGCCCGTCACCGCCACCGTCGAGATCCGCCGCAACAATCCCGATGCGCACCCTGTATTGATCAAGAACATGCATTTCGAGGCTGGCAAGTCCTACTCGATCGTGCTGTCTGGATCCCGGTCCGGCTCCGTCGAGGTGATTACCATCGAGGACGGCCAGACGGGTTCCGCTCTGTCGACGCGGTGACCGCCGTTCAGACGCCGACTCTGGAGACCGCCATGTTTCGGGAAGATGGGCCCTGGCTCTCGGGACGCGAATTACTGCTGCAGGAAATCGATCGCCGGATCGAGGCAATCCGGAGCATGGCGGAAATAGAACTGTCCGTCCCGGCCTTCCGGAAAGGGCTGCTGATCTTTCTCGAGCGGCGGGCTGCCCGGCTCAAGGAAACGATCGCGACTCTGCGAGCGTCGATCAGTCCGATTCCGGTGAGCCGGATGCGGACCGTTGACCGGATGATGTCCTCAGTGGTCGAGACCCTGCGGCACGCCGAAATGGAGCCGTTCAGCCAGCAGGCGGCCTGATCGCATAGCATGACCGCCGGGGCCGGGCCAGCGGCGCGACCCCGGCGGACAATCAATCAGTACCTTGATGGACCGGCGCTGGGCCGGCCAGTCGAAGGTGCGACGGGATCCGAGGATCCCGCGCGCCTTTTTTCGTCCGACACCGACAGCTCAATCCCGTTTCACCCCGGGGGAATCGGTAACCCACTGCTGCTTTTTCGACGCCTCACCGTTGGCGCCGTGCCGTTCACCGGCGCCGCACTGGACAGCAGGTTGAAATCCAGTTCGTACCAGCCCATTCAAGGAGAAAGACAATCATGCGAGCCACTCCGGCGGCCGCGGCGGTCCGCGGCGCCACGATGCGTTGGACCTGGACTGAAGGCCCGACCAGGGGCAAGACCCACGAGCACATTTTTCACCAGGACGGAACCGTCGAATGGCATGATGCCGGTGCGCCGGCCGACGGCGCCAAGCCCGGGTCAGCTCATGCCCAGCGGCCGCTCTACGCCGCCATCGGCATCACGCCCGAGATCTACCTGGTGTCGTACCTGGCCGCGTCAGGATTCACCCTGACGGTGACGCTCGATTTCACCAATTCACAGCTGACCGGCATTGCCTCAAGCGCCAAGGAGTGGTATCCGGTGCGGGGCTATTTCGAAATCGTTGACTGACGAACCGACTGGAGGTGACTCCATGGCGACTATCGCTGAGGTCGCGGTCTGATGACCCTGGTTAACATCATCACCGTCACGCCGGCGCGGCAGGCCGAAGTAGCCGAGCTGCTGATCCGGGCCACCGATGAAACCAGGCAGCACATTCCCGAGATTCGTCCGATCAGCCACGACGGCTGAGCGGTTCCGGTTCGACCGGAGCGGGCCACTCTTTGACAATTGACGATTGTGCGCCGGGTCGGGGGTCAGGCGTCCCCCCGCCCGGAGCCCGGAGCCCGGAATCTTCGACCCTCGAACCAGAGACCATCAATGCCCCCGAAGCCGCGCGGATTGGCCACTCTATCTGCCTTTCTCATCATGGCCGCCGCGCCGGGACTGAAATCCCCGGCGGCGGCTCCTAAATCCACCGCCATCTTTGCCGGTGGCTGCTACTGGGGAGTCGAGTCGGTCTACCTCCACGTGCTGGGGGTCAAGTCGGTCACCTCCGGCTTTGCCCTGGGCGACGGTGAGCCAGCCCCCGCGGCGGGCAGCGCCGATCACGACGAGATCGCCGAAGCGGTCCGGGTGGTCTACGACTCGACCCAGATCAGCTACGACCAGTTGCTGCAGATCTTCTTCAGCGTGGCCCACGACCCCACCCAGGTCGGCCGCCAGGGCCCTGACGTCGGCCATCGGTATCGCTCGGCGCTGTACACCCTCAATGACGGCCAGAAGCAGGCGGCCGAGGCGTTCATCGCCAAGCTGGCCGAGGCCAAGGCGTTTCCGAAGCCCATTACGACGGTGGTCTTTCCGCTCAGAAAATTCGTCGAGGCGCCGGCCGAGCAGCAGGACTTCGCGGCTCGGCACCCGAGCGAGCCGTATATACAGGTCAACGATGTGCCGAAGATCGCGGCGCTGAAGGGCCAGTTTTCGTCACTATATAGAGAGAGGTAGTCTGAAGTTGGGAGTTGGGAGTCAGGAGCCGGCACTCTCGACCCTCGACCCTCGACCAGTGACGTGATCGCGGAGTTGTACCGGTGCCGGCGCCAGGAAGGGCCGGCGCTGTTGTTTCCCGGTGCATACCACCACCTTCTATTACTCGGCCCGAGCATTTCGGGCCTTCTCATGCAAGCGAGGTCCAATGTCAAACTCAATTCGGAGTGGTCGCCGCCTGGCGCCGCTCACGATTGCCATCGCGGCACTGCTGGTGCTGTCGGGCTGTGCTTCGGTGACCCCGATCAGCGAGCTGGTCAACAACGCCACCCGGTACGACGGCAAGACCGTCCGGATCGCCGGCACGGTCCAGGGCGGCGCCGGTGGACTCGGCGTCGGCGAATACCAGGTCAAGGACAACACCGGCACCCTGACCGTGGTCAGCGCCAAGGGCAGCCCGCCGCACTCCGGCAGCACCGTGACGGTCAAGGGAATCTTTCAGGCGCTGTTGACCCTGGGCTCCAGGGGGCTGGCGGTGCTCAGGGAGCAGAGCCG
>JBEPVA010000031.1:0-23147 GCA_041691295.1 Gemmatimonadota bacterium | reverse complement strand
AGACGAGAGACGAGAGACGAGAGACGAGAGACGAGAGACGAGAGACGAGAGACGGGACAACGGCGAAAGGTTTCAGTTCCCGGAACCCGGAACCCGGAACCCGGAACCTTGGACCGTGAACCCTCTACCTGGCATTCCACGCCGCCACGTTGCGCTCAATCTGTCTCGCATGCACCTCGAGATGTTCGCCATAGCTCTTGAGCCAGCTCTCGGTCCCGTAGGCGCCGCTCTCGCTATGCTGTCCGACCTTCTGCCAGTCGGCATCGGTCAGCCGGTGGAGCAGGGGAAGGGTGTTGGCCCGCACGGCATCGATCGTGGCCAGGGCGGTGTCGAGCGGCAGGGCGTGATACTCGAGGACCCTGGCCCAGGTGTCCTGGTCGTAACCCATCAGCACCGGCGACGGTTCGGCCAGCAGCAAGCGGATCCGCATGTGGGCGTTGCACTCGCTGTCGGCGCAGTGAACCACGATTTCATGGACCGACCATTTGCCCGATGCCGGACGCCATTGCAGCGCAGCCGCAGGGACTGCGGCCAGGGTGCGGCGGAGCAGGACGGGTCCGGCGGCGTAGCGGGCGATCAGACTGCTGCGTTCAGCGGCATTCATCAACCAGACTCCGGGAGAAGAGTGTTGTGATGAGACGGCGAGAGCTCTCGAGCAGATTCATCCTGGTGCTGTTCGGCCTGCTGGGCGGAGCCGACCTGGCGGCCCAGTCGGTCACTCCGGACCCGGTCCGGATCGATACGCTGGGCCCGCTGGCGGGGCCAGGCCTTACCGAACCACACGCGGTGGAGGTCTATCTCCCTCCAGGGTACAACCAATCGGGCGCGCGGCGCTACCCGGTGCTGTACTGCAATGACGGACAGTTCCTGCAGCATATCGACCTTCCCGCAATGTTGTCGACCGAGATCCTGTCGGGGCAGATGGCCGCGGTCATCATGGTGGCCATCCATTCGACCCGTGATCGGGGCGAGGAATACGGCCTTGCCGGACAGCGGGCGGTCGAAGCCAATGGGGCCGCCGCCGCAGCCTACCAGCAATTCATCCTGGACGTCGTGATGCCGATGATCGCTCAACGCTACCGGGTGCTGCCCGGGGCGCGTCACACCGGCATCATGGGCTTCTCGATGGGCGCGCTCTCGGCCTTTGACGTGCTCTGGAATCACCCCGATCGCTTCGGGATCGGCGGGCTGTTCTCGGGCTCATTCTGGTGGCGGGACAACAACGGCACACCGGCGGAGCGGCAGGATGGACGACTCACCCACCGGATGGTGCGGCAGGGGAAAGCCCCTCCTGGACTCCGGTTGTGGTTCCTGACCGGGCGTCAGGAAGAGCCTGATGATCGTGACAGCAATGGAGTTATCGACATGATTCAGGATGTCGATGAATTGATCGGTGAACTCGAACATCGCGGCTATCATCGGGGCGGCGATGTGATGTGGCAACAGGTTGACGGTGACCATAGTCTCGTGACGTGGTCACGGAGCCTCCCGGAATTCCTGCGCTGGGCTTATCCGACCGGATCAATAGGGAATTAGGTCACCAAATCATTCCTTGATTTCTACTCTTGCGGTGGCTAATCTCTGCCACGGCAAATCGTTAGGTACTTGCCGCTCCCGTCGACAGGATGACCAGCTCAATGTTCCTCCGGCCCGCCATTCGCCGGTACGCCCGAGTGTGGGCGCCGGTCGCGCTGCTCCTGGTTCTGGTGCTCGTCGGCTGCGCGAAGGATTATCCGCAAACGACGCTGGCGCCCAAGGGCGATTTTGCCCGCCTGGTCGATCACATCTTCATGACCACCGTGTGGTGGGCGCTGGGCGTCTTCATCCTGGTTGAAGGCGCGCTGGTCTATGCCATCGTGAAGTTCCGCCACAAGCCCGGTGCCGCCGAGCCAGCGCAGACCCACGGCAACACCACCCTCGAAATTGTCTGGACCATCATTCCGGCCGCCATTCTGGCCCTGATCGCGGTGCCTACCGTCAGGGCCATTTTCCGCACGGCGCAGGAGCCTGGCGCCGAGGCGCTGCAAGTTGAGGTCATCGGGCACCAGTGGTGGTGGGAGTTCCGCTATCCCGATCTCAAGATCGTCACCGCCGGGGATCTCCATGTCCCGATGGGGCAGACCGTCAATCTGAGGATGACCACCGCCGATGTGGTCCACAGCTTCTGGATCCCGCAATTCGCCGGCAAGCGTGACGTCTTTCCCCGGCGGTTCAACAACATCTGGTTCAAGGCCGACACCACGGGCGTGTTCAGCGGCCAATGTGCCGAGTTCTGCGGTGTGGAGCACGGCCGGATGGCGTTCCGGGTGGTGTCGGATTCGCCGGAGGAGTTCGCGGCGTGGACCGCCAGCCAGCAGTCCGGCTCGCCGATGATCAACGGTGGCAACATGACCGATAGCGCCATCGCGATCGCGATCAAGGCCGCCAACCACGACACCAGTGCGGCCGTCGACAGCGTGCTGGCCCGCGGCAAGGCCGTGTTCCTGGCTGGAGGCTGCATTGGGTGTCACGCCATGGAAGGCACCCCGATGGCCGGCATGATGCAGCTGGTCGGCCCCAACCTGAGCCACGTGGGGAGCCGTCACACCATTGCCGCGGGCACCCTGCCGATGACCGACGAGAACCTGGCGGCGTGGCTGCACAATCCCGACAGCGTCAAGCCCGGGGTGCTGATGAAGCTGCCGCGGCCGCTGACGGATGACGAGGTTAGCGCCCTCGTCGCGTACCTCAAGTTGCACAAATAACACGTTCCGCGTTCCTCGTTCCGCGAGGATGACGACGCGGTACGCGGCACCAGTAGAGAGGATTTACATGGCGACGACAGCACTCGACCACGCCCCCGCCCATCACGCCGAGAAAACCGGCCTCTGGAGCTGGATCACGACGGTCGATCACAAGCGGATCGGGATTCTCTACGGCGCCACGGCGTTCGCCTTTTTCCTGATCGGCGGGATCGAGGCGCTGCTGATCCGGATCCAGCTGGCCCAGCCGGACCAGAAGTTCGTCTCTCCCGAGACCTACAATCAGCTGTTCACCATGCACGGCACCACCATGATCTTCCTGGCGGTGATGCCGCTGTCCGCCATGTTCTTCAATTACCTGATTCCGCTGATGATTGGGGCCCGGGACGTGGCGTTCCCGCGGCTCAACGCCATGAGCTACTGGGTGTTCCTGTTCGGCGGCCTGGTACTCAATTCCAGCTGGCTGTTTCATTCGGCTCCCGATTCCGGCTGGTTCGGCTACGCCAACCTGACCGAGAAGCAGTACTCGCCAGGCGCCAATGTCGATTTCTGGATCGTGGGCCTGCAGATCCTGGGCATCGCATCGCTGGCGGCCGCGGTCAATTTCTTCGTGACGATCGTCCAGCTCCGGGCCAAGGGCATGCGGCTGATGCGGATGCCGATCTTCGTCTGGATGAGCTTCATCACCCAGGTGCTGCTGCTGCTGGCCTTTCCGGTGATCACGGTGGCCCTGGTCATGCTGCTGATGGACCGGCAGTTCGGCACCCACTTCTTCATCCCGGCCGGCGGCGGCGACCCGATCCTCTGGCAGCACCTGTTCTGGGTGTTCGGCCATCCCGAGGTCTACATCCTGATCCTGCCGGCCTTCGGGGTCGTGTCCGAGGTGCTGCCGGTTTTTTCGCGGAAGCCGCTGTTCGGCTACGCCGCCATGGTCTTCTCGGGCTGCTTCATTGCCTTTCTCGGCTTCGGGGTGTGGAGCCACCACATGTTCGCCACCGGGATGGGACCGTTCGCCGACACCTTCTTCAGCCTGGTGACCATGCTGATCGCGGTGCCGACCGGGGTAAAGATCTTCAACTGGATCGGGACCATCTGGGGCGGCCAGCTGCACTTCAAGACCCCGATGCTGTTTGCCCTGGCCTTCGTGGCCATGTTCATCATCGGCGGCCTGTCGGGCGTGATGCACGCCTCGCCGCCGGCCGACCTGCAGCAGACCGACACCTATTTCGTGGTGGCCCATTTCCATTACGTGATGTTCGGCGGCAGCATTTTCGCGCTGACCGCGGGCGCCTATTACTGGTACCCCAAGATGTTCGGCAAGATGCTCGACGAGGGGCTCGGCAAGCTGCATTTCTGGCTGATGCTGATCGGGTTCAATGTCACCTTCTTCCCGATGCACTTCGTGGGGCTGAACGGCATGCCGCGGCGGGTCTACACCTATCCGGCCGAGCTCAACTTCGGATTCTGGAACCTGATCGAGACCTTCGGCGCCTTTACCCTCGGGCTCAGCTTCCTGGTATTCATTGTCAACGTCTACAAGACCTGGCGGAGCGACGCCAAGGCCCCGGCCGATCCGTGGAACGGTGCCACGCTCGAGTGGGCCATTCCGTCGCCGCCGCCTGAGTTCAATTTTGCCGAGCTGCCGGTGGTGGTGGGTCGCGATCCGCTGTGGGAGCTCAAGCGGCAGCGGGGCGGCATGCTGCCCGAGCCGCCGTTTCACAGCGGCCAGGGCATTCACATGCCCAGCCCGTCGTACTGGCCGATCGTCACGGCGCTGGGCATTGCGGTGTTCTTCTGCGGCTTCCTGGTCGGCTTCCCGTATGTCAACATCGCGGGCGTTCTGCTGACCTTCCTTGGCATCTACAGCTGGGCCTTCGAGCCCGCCTGAGCGAGCCCACGGCCCTTACCGGGAGCACGATCTTGTCGCACGATACACACGCGATGGAAATCGAGACCGCCACCGGTCTCGATACGCGCAAGGTGGCAATCTGGACCTTCATCGGGTCGGAGTGCCTGTTTTTTGCCACCCTGATCTCGACCTACCTGGTATACCGGGGCCGGAGCCTGGTGGGGCCGTTTCCTCACGAGGAATGGACCTCGCCGACCGGTCAGCACTTCGAGCCGATCCTCGAGATCAAGCTGGTCACCATCGGGACCGCGCTGCTGCTGTTCAGTTCGCTGTTCGTAGTGTTGGCGCTGTACGGCGCCCAGAAGGGCAAGCGCGGGATGATGCTGGGCTGGCTTGGTGCCACTATCATGTGCGGCATCTTCTTCATCAGCATGCAGGTGTACGAGTTCACCCACTTCGTGCACGAAGGGCTCAAGCTGTCGACCAATCTGTTCGGGGCCTCGTTCTTTACCCTGACAGGGTTCCATGGCACTCACGTGACCATCGGCGTGATCTGGCTGACGACGGTGTTCATCCTGGCGCTCCGGGGCAAGCTGCCGCCGGAAAAGGCCCTCAATCTCGAGCTGGCCGCGCTGTACTGGCACTTCGTCGACGTGGTCTGGATCGTGATCTTCCCCGTCGTCTACCTGATGAAGTGAGGGATTCGACCATGTCCACCACCACCGCCGACCTGGCCCACGACCACGATGCGTCCCATCCTGGTCCCGCGATGTACCTCAAGATCGGGATCATCCTGTTCGTCCTGACCGCCGCCGAAGTGGCGGTGTACGAGATCGGGTATAACCACGCTGAGGCCGGCTTCGGGGCCATCCTGCACCCGATCGTGGTGCCGGTGCTGCTGGTGCTGTCCGCGGTGAAGTTCGCCCTGGTCGCGATGTTCTACATGCACCTCAAGCAGGACAGCAAGCTGCTGAGCGGGCTGTTCGTCTTTCCGCTGCTGATCGCGGCGTTCATCATTGTGGTGCTGATGCTGCTGTTCGCGTATCTGCACTATCAGCATCCGGTTGTCATCAAGCCGTAGGGTCCGGCCGTTAGCCGTTAGCTGATAGCCGTCAGCAAGCAATAGCAAAGCGGCTCCCCGGAGATCCCGGGGAGCCGCTTTCGATCTTGTACGGTCTGCTGATGGCCGACGGCTAACGGCCAATGGCTGGCGTCATGGAGTGACCGGCGTGGCCAGCGGCTTCATCCGCACCACCCATAGACCGTTCAGCATGTCATTGACATAGGCGTTGCCGTCCTTGACCACCACGCCCCAGGTCATCGGGGTGTTCTTGACGTTGCCGTCCATGTCGCCGGTGTGGACGTGGGCCATTTCGCGGCCCTGGGCCCGGAGATCACCGCGGAGTTCACCGGAGATGTCAAAGGCCCGGAAGCCGCCGTTGTAGGCCCCCATGTAGAGCGTGTCCCCCGCCACCCAGACGTTGTGAACCCCGCCGTACTCCGGTTCGTACCAGGCCACCGACCGGGGGTGCTTGAGGTCGGAGACATCGAGCACCTGCAGCCGGCCAAACGCCCGGAAGGCCGAGGCATCCTTGGCGCCTTCAACCGCGGCGGCCGGGAAGACCTCGTCGGCGATGAAGACATACTGATTGTGGCGCCAGGCAGTGTGGGTCCCGCGGATGAAGCCAGGGCCGCTCCGGGCCTCGACATCGCGATACAGCGCGTTGAGGTCGTACTTGTACTGGCTGACCAGCACCGGGTTCGATGGGCTGCCGCCGGCCATGCCGTTGCCGATGTCGAGAATCACCAGGCCGTCATTCCAGTACGACAGGTAGGCCAGCCCATCCTGAACATCGACGTCGTGCAGCGTCCGGCCGGCGTCCGGGCGGTTGGTCCGCCACTGGGCCACTTCCTTGGGGTGGTACGGATCGTTGATGTCGAGGATGTGCAGCGCCCCGGTGCCGTCATTGGTCAGGTAGACGTCGGTGCCATACTTGGGCTGATTGTAGATGAAGGCCGAGTGGACCCCGCCGGTCACGCCATCGGTAAACTCGGCAATGGGCTTGGGATGGGCCGGATCCTCCAGCGAGCAGATCACGATCCCGTTCTTGCGGTCGGCGGCCCCTTCCCGGGTAAAGACCAGGAACTTGCCGTCCGGCGTGGTCATGATGTCGTTGACCCGCCGGGTGTTGGCCATGACGGAGTCAGTGACGGTCGGCTTGGACGGGTCCGAGATGTCGATGGCGTACATCCGGTCGCCACCGCTGCCGGTGCCGAGGTAGGCGTGCTTGCCGTCGGGGTGGACCCAGACCTCTTCGGTGGTGAAGAGGCTCCGGGGCAGGCGGCCCACGACTTCGACCTGGTGCCGCACGTTTCTGGGCGCCAGGGACACCACTGCCTCGGCGCTGGCCCGGCCAAAGCTGGCGGTGATGGTGTAGTCGCCCGCTTGGTAGCCCACGAACCCGCCGTCGGGATCGATCTCACCCTGGCCCGGCGAGAAGCTCCAGTTGGGGGTCAGCCCGGCGACCTCTTTGCCGCCCGCGTCGAGTGGCTGGGCCGTGAACCGGATCACGTCGCCCTGGCGGGCCGTGGTCTGAGCCGGCTTGAGGACGATCCGCGAAATGGTATTGGCGACGACCTGGATGGTGCGCTTGTCAGTAATGGCGCCGACGGTGGCGGTGAGTGTGGCCTTGCCGGCGCCCACCGCAGTCACCATTCCGCTGGGCTGGACCTTGAGCACCGCCGGGTTGGAGCTCTTCCAGACCCACTTGTCGTCCCGTGCGTCGCCGTCGGAGGACCAGGTCTTGGCGCCGAGGTGGATGGTCTGGCCGGCGACCAGCTTGTCAGGACTGGCGTCTATGGCCAGACGGGAGGCGGGTCCGGCCACGATCTTGATCTCGACGTGCCGGATCACCGGCTTGGCACCTGGCACGATGGCGACGGCGGTGACCGGGATGGTTCCGGTCGAGCCGGCGGAGACCAATCCGGTGCTGTCCACCTTGGCCTCGAACCGCCCACCGGCCGTGAACTTGAACCGGACGTTCTCGACCGGCTTGCCGCTGGCATCCCTGGCCACGGCTACAAGCCGAAGGGTGTCACCGGGGACCAGGGTGGCTCCAGCTGGAGTGATGATCAGCTCTGCCACCGGCGACTCGGTCATGGCTGGAGCCGGAGGGGTGGCGGGCTGCTGGACCTGCACCAGCATCAACAGGGCAGTCAGGAACATGTGAGATCCCGTGAAGGCGGTTCGTTAGATTGTGGGGGAGCGATAATGGTAACGCCACCCGTCGTCCTCAGCGAGGGCAATTCCGCAATGCAAGGTTTCCGCCTGCCACTCCTGCTTGCACTGGTCGGTCACCCCGCGGTCCCGGCCGTGGCTCAGGCGCCCGACTACCTGGTGTACGTCGCGTCGGAAGCGGTGGACCAGGTGGCACTGGTGCGATGGTCTCCGTCGGCCGGCATGGCCACCGTCGAGAAGACGATGTCGGTGGGACTCAACCCGGTCGATCTCGACGGGCCGCACGGGGTGGCCATGTCGCCCGATGGAAAATATCTGTACGTCACCACCGCCCACGGCACGCCCTACGGCTACCTCTTCAAATACGACGCGAAGACGGGGCGTGAACTTGGCCGAGTCGAACTGGGGATGTTTCCCGCCACGGTGCAGGTTACCCCCGACGGCTCATTCGTCTACCTGGTCAATTTCAATCTCCATGGCGACATGGTGCCCTCGTCAGTGTCGATCGTCGGCGCCGACGACATGGTCGAAGTGGCTCGACCCACCACCTGCACTATGCCGCACGGGTCGCGAATCAATCCACAGGGCACCCTGCAATATTCCGCCTGCATGATGGATGACATGGTCGTCGAGATCGATACCCGGACCTTCGAGGTGTCGCGGCATTTTATGCTCGAGAAGGGCAAGGAGCACGGCGAAAACGGGCCGGTGGCTGCGGCCAGTCATGGCATGGCAGGAATGTCCGGAATGGAGCCGGCCCAGGAGCAGACCAGGGATATGGCGGGGCACGATGTCCACGGCGGGATGCCCGGGATGAAGCCGCCGGTCTGTTCGCCGACGTGGGTCCAGCCGTCGTCGGACGGCAGCCGGATCTGGGTGGCGTGCAACAAGAGCGCGGAGATCGTCGAGATCGATGCGGCCAGGTGGACGATGAACCGACGGTTTGCCGCCGGCGAGGGCGTCTACAACATGGCGGTGACTCACGACGGCAAGCTGCTGATCACCACCAACAAGAAGGGCAAGTCAGTGTCGATCTACGATACCGGCAGCGGCACCGAGCTGGCCAAAGTGGTTACCCAGCGGCGGTTTCCCAGCGGGGTCACGGTGTCAGCTGATGACAAGTACGCCTTTGTGACGGTCGAGGGGTATGGCGCCGAGCCTGGCACGGTCGAGGTCATCGACCTGGCGACCAGGGCACGGGTGGGTTCGGTGGATGTGGGGCAGATGGCGGGCGGGATTGATTTCTGGAAAACCGAAGCCAAATAGAAACAGCCACAGTGCTGGCCGCGGAAGAACGCGGATGAGCACGGACCATTCGGAAGTCACCTCAGGATTCGACCGCCAGGGCGGTTCCGTTGTATTGATGACAGCAATTCCGTCGTCCGCTCGACCATCGGGATCCATCTGCGCGCGGGGCGAATCCGTGTCTCTCCGCGTTCATCCGCGGCTAATGTTTTCCTTGGAAAACCATGAAATCTCTATTCTTGCCTGCCCTCTCCGTCTTATCCGTCCTATCCGCCTGCTCGCCCGCCAAACCTTCCACCGCGGCTCGCGGGACGCCAACAGTGGGACTGATCAAGCCGACACCAGTCAGCGAGTACCAGGTCCGGATCCCGCCGCGCTGGGCCGGGCTGTACCGGCTGGACACCCTGTCCACCCAGGAGCGTGGCACTGCGCTCCCGGGGGCCATCCAGTACTCCTACCTGCCGCAGAATTCGACCCAGCACACCGAGACTCTGATTGCCGTCGCGGTCTACGACTCGGCCGCCTGGGCCCGGGTCCGGGCCGATAGCGGACCACCGCCCGGTGACTCGGTGGCCCAGCGGAATGACCGGGTCTACATCGTGGCGCTGCCCCAGTCCAATCCCTTCGCGTCGGGAACGGCGGATTCGACGACGTTCCAATCGCTTGAACTCACCGCTGATGAGGCGGCCCATTTCGTGGTGCTGCCCTGATGGGCGAGACCTCCACGCTGGTGGCCAAGGACCAGATTGCCACCTGCATCCACGACCTGTTTATCGGCACCGACCGGCGGGACTGGTCGCTGGTCCGGGGATGCTTCACTGAGCAGGTCGAATTCGACATGACCTCAGTGGCCGGCGGAGAGCCGCAGCGGCTGACACCGGCTCAGATCGCCGATGGATGGGAAACGGGGTTGCGCCAGCTGGAGCAGGTCCACCACCAGGCTGGCAATCTGCAGATTTCGATCGACGGGGCCAGCGCCACCGCATTCTGTTACGGCATCGCGCTGCACTATCGCACAACCAGGGACGGCAACAACGTGCGCCGGTTTGTGGGGAGCTATGACTTCGGGCTGAAATACCGGGCGGGGTTGTGGCGGATCTCTGCGTTCAGGTTCAATCTCAAGTTCATCGACGGCAACCGCGAGCTCGAAAACACCCAGTAGCGCAAGGATTCATCTGGGTCCGGACATCTCCGCTCGAATCCAGCTGAGGTAACCCGATACCCGGGTGAAGTGATCGACGGCCCCGTAGGTGCCCGGGCCGTTGGTCCCGTCGAATCCTGCCGAACTGACCCCCGCCACGAATACCTCGGCGCCGCGCTGAATCAATGCCGGGCCACCGCTGTCTCCCCGGCCGGGCGCTCCCGACAGGCTGTCTCCCTTGGGCGGCGCATCGAACCGGAACACCAGATGATCCTCATCGGTCCCGACAATCCGGCTCATCGCCCCACGCGCCAGTCCATCCTGCTTCCACGGCCCGCCCTTGCCGCTCCGGGTATCACCGTGACCGACGATCACGGCCAGCTGCCCCTGCTCATCCTTTCCTTCGTAGAGCGGCAGCGGCGCGACTCCGGTGACCGGCTGGGTCAGTTCAAGCAGGCCGATGTCGTGAGGGCCGAGCTCCTGCCATTTGGGGTGAACGATGGCCCGCTTGATGTCGTAGGACTTGCCGCCGATCCGGACCTGGGCCCGGTCCACGTCGATGCCCGCCGCCACATGACCCGCGGTCAGCACCCAGCGATCGGCGATCAGGGTGCCATCACCGGCGCGTCCGACCTGGGCCACCGCCGGAAACCGCGCGCCGAGTGCCAGGTAGAGCGAATCGGGGCGGTCGTGACGGATGACGATCGAATGTCGGGCGGGCCGAGCCCACGCCAGCAGCGCGGAGCAGAGAAGCAGATACCAGAATCTTGCTCGCATCGAGGTTATCCAGGGGCGGACTGGGGAATGTTGCGGCGATCAGGAGAGCAGCCGTACGATTTGTGGGACAGGAGGTTACAGCGGGAGCCGGAGAGCCCGCGACGGGGATCGGGCATTACAAACTCTCGACTCTCGACTTCGATCAATCGGTGAAGATCAGCTTGACCCCGTTTCGGGTGGCCCATTTGCGGGCATTCTCCTGGATGTTCTGCCACTCGGTGCCGGTCAGACCGCGCTTCGGGTCGTTGCCGGCGTCGAGTCTATCCCGTCCGGAGAGGAACAGCGTCGTCACCCCACCGGCAAACTTGAGCGGCTGGAACAGATGGGCCTCGAACAGGACATCCTTGTCGCTCGAATCCCTGAGTGAGCCGTCCAGCAGGCAGCTGGCAATCAGGTCGAGGCGGAGCTTGGGGTGGGCCTTGAGGTATGCACCGCCCAACAGATCATAGCTGAGCTGGTCCTCGGCCATGACCTTGCTACCGGCGGCAGCAAGGGTATTGAAGGTGTCCCCCGCGAAGTAGATCGCGTCCGGCTTGAACCGATCGCTGAGCACCATGTAGCTGTGGCCGTATTCGGTGCAGGCGCCATGGGGCCGGCGACCGTAATTCAACGCCGCAAAGAGCTGCCGAGTCTTGGGGTCGAACTGATCGTTGGTGGCGGTGAAGTGGTCCGACTGCTTGGCCAGCATACCCGGGGTCATCTTGGCGACCACATCGCCCATGCCGCGGGCACCCGGGGCCAGCCCCCGGGCAGGGGCCTGCCCCTTCGGGGCCACAACCTTGGAGCTTTGCATCGAGAACATCGACTTCTTGGTTTCCACCATGTTCTGGGGAAAGGTGGCCAGGTCGTCGGCCAGGACCCGCAGGTCCGCCGGGTTTTTCTTGTCACTGTTGTCGAGCTTCATGACTCCCTGCTTCACCGCCCGCTCGTACATCTGGGTGTAGTTGTCGTACGTGTTGGGGTTGGTGAACCAGCGGTCCGCCCTGAAATTGATGGTCAGATCCGCCTTCTGCAGCCGCTCGGTGATGTGCAGAAAGGCGTTCTGGAGCTCCATGTCCCTGGCCTTCTTCAGGGAAGGGACAGTGGCCTTGAGCTCCTGCATCGTCGGCACGGCGAGCTTGCTGATGCCGTTGCCGTTGATGGTCTTGATCCGGGCGTTGGTGAAGGTGTGCTGCACCGTGCGGATGATGGAGCCTTTGTCCCAGGTCGGCGGCATCTCATGAAGGGGTAGAGGGAATCAGTGGCTGGGCCACCATGGAATATGGGGCTGAGCGCCCTTGCCGCCAGAGGGTAAGCCGGGCAGCTTGACGATTCCCCAACACCGGCTGGCTGGTCCACCATGTCCGCTCCGCCGAGTCAGGTTCACGCCCGGAATCGCTCCATTCCGCCGGTCACCATCATGCCTGTGCTGGGATACCGCGATGTCAGAGCCGCAGTCGAGTGGCTCTGCCGGGTGTTCGGATTCACGGAACGATTGCAGATCGGGGATCACCGGGCCCAGATGATCTTCCGCGAGGGCGCCGTGGTGGCGGTGGGATGGGGCGCCGGCGGCGAAGAGGCGGGGAGCACCTTGCCGAGTCATTCGATCCTGGTGCGGGTGACTGGAATCGATCAGCACTACGCTCGCGTCGTGGCTGCCGGTGCCAGGGTCGGTGGGCCACCTACGGATCAACCGTACGGTGAGCGGCAGTACAGTGTCACCGACCCGGGTGGCCATCGTTGGACTTTTTCGGAGACCATTTCCGACAGCGACCCCGCCAGCTGGGGCGGCATTCTCAAGGAGTAGGGAATGAGACAGATCGTATCGCTGGTCGGCGCCGTGCTGATTCTGCTGCCATTTGCCGCCAACCAGATGGGAAAGCTGACTACCACCGCCAGGTCCTACCTCCTGATGAATCTGTTCGGCTCCGCCATGCTCACCGCCGTGGCCAGCCTCGAGCATCAATACGGCTTCATCCTGCTCGAAGGCACCTGGGCGCTGATGAGCGCGTACGGACTGAGTCAGGCGCTCCGGCGGCCGGCACTGCCGCAGTAACGCGATGGCGGCCTCGCCACTGATCCGGTTCCGCACGCTCTGCCTGGCGCTGCCGCAGGCGCAGGAAGTCGAGGCCTGGGGCGAGCCGACGTTCCGGGTCCGCAACAAGATGTTCGCCACCTATGCCAGCCCCGGCAATCACCATGGTGGCGGCCGGCCCTCAGCCTGGCTCAAGGCCGCCCCGGACGATCAGGCGCTGATGGTCAAGGCAGCACCCCGCCGATTCTACCTGCCGCCCTACGTCGGCAAGCGCGGCTGGGTTGGAGTCTGGCTCGACAACAAGCCGGATTGGACCGAGCTCGGCATGCTGCTGCAGAGCGGGTACCGATTGGTGGCGCCGAAGCAGCTGCTGACGCTGCTGCCGCCTGAGTGATGAGATGAGTTCAGGTCAGTCCCGGCGGCTATCCAACGCGACGCTGCTCCAGGGCGTCCGCCATCTCACCGCCCGCGATCCTATCCTGGCCGGCATCGTTCGCAGGCATGGACCGCCGCCGATGTGGGGACGCCCTCCCGGCTTCTCAACCCTCGTCCGGATTATTCTCGACCAGCAGGTGTCCCTCGCGGCGGCACGGACCATGTATCTCCGATTGCAGGCGGCCGCAGGAGGCGTAACACCGGAGCTGATCATCGACCTTGGTGCCGACCGGATTCGCGCGCTGGGTTTCACCGGACAGAAGACATCCTACGTGTACGGACTGGCGGAACTGCTGGTCAGCAGGACGCTCGACCTGTCAGCCATTGCCCGGGCCGAGGATGGGGAGGGGCAGCGGCGGCTGATGGAGGTTCGCGGGCTGGGTCAGTGGAGTGTCGATATTTATTACCTGATGGCGCTGCGGCGGCCGGATATCTGGCCACATGGAGATCTGGCGCTGGCTGATGCGATCCACCGTCTGGGCTACACCCGTACCCGATCCGACTACGACCGGATCCGGAAGCTGGCCGAGCGCTGGGCGCCGTGGCGTTCGGTGGCGGCGAGGATATTGTGGCATCACTATTTGGAGTCGAGAGTCGATGGTCGAGGGTCGAGGGTTTCAACAGCGCTCCAAAGCCTGAACCCGGAACCTGGAACCATTGAGCGATCCCTCGCTGCGCTCGAGACCAACCGTGAACTGTGAACCAGTTTCGGGAACTTCGCGAACGATCCGAGCGTTAATTGCAATCGATCCGAGTGTTCCACCGTTATCTGCAACCGAGTAGAAGAGGAAGCATGTCCATCCGACCCATCAAACGCATCGTCCAGGCTCAGCCCGCCATGGAGGGCGCCGGCGTCAAGCTACACCGGGCCTTTGGCTTCGAGGAAACCGCCGACTTCGACCCCTTCCTCCTGCTGGACGATTTCCGCAACAACAAGCCGGCCGACTATCAGGCCGGATTTCCCTGGCATCCGCACCGCGGCATCGAGACCATCACTTACGTGCTCCACGGCTCGGTCAACCATACCGACAGCCTGGGCAACCATGGGGTGCTCAGCGCCGGCGACGTCCAGTGGATGACTGCCGGCAGCGGGATTCTCCACCAGGAAATGCCCGAGGGCGATGCCATGGGCCGGATGCACGGCTTCCAGCTCTGGGCCAACCTGCCCAGGTCGCTCAAGATGACCGACCCCCACTACCAGGAAATCTCGACGCCTGACGTGCCCGAAGTCATCGATGACGATGGGGTGAAGGTCCGGATCATCTGTGGCGATTTCTGGGGCCGGAAGGGACCGGTCATCGGGGTCGCGGCCGAGCCTCGATATCTCGACATCACGGTGCCGGCCGGCCGCCGCAAGGTGCTGCCGGTCGAGGTCGACCGCCATGCCTTTGCCTATGTGTTCGAAGGATCCGGCAGCTTCCGGGACGCGTCTGCTCCCCGGGAGGTCCTGACCGAAGCCGTTGGACCAGGGGGCATAGGCGGGATCGAGGAGTCGGGTAACCGCTCGATGGTACTGTTCGATCGGGGTGACGAGGTCGTGGTCCGTGCCGGCGAGCAGGGAATCCGGTTCCTGCTGGTCTCTGGCAAGCCGCTGGAAGAGCCGGTGGCGTGGCGGGGGCCGATCGTGATGAATACGCAGGAGGAGCTGCGGAATGCGTATGCGGAGTTGCGCGACGGCTCATTCATCAAGGCGCGGTAGAGCCGTTGGCCGTTAGCCGTTGGCCGTTGGCCGTTAGCGAACCGTTCCGCTCGCTAACGGCTAATGGCTGACAACTAATGGCCGCTGTCAGGCAGCGCAAACGCCACCACCAGATCCCCCTGCTTGAACCCGAACAGTGCGTTGCCCCCAACCGCTACGGCAACGTACTGTTTTCCGTCGATGGAGTAGCTGATTGGCGGTGCATTAAC
Source organism: Gemmatimonadota bacterium (assembly GCA_041691295.1). Taxonomy (GTDB): domain Bacteria; phylum Gemmatimonadota; class Gemmatimonadetes; order Gemmatimonadales; family GWC2-71-9; genus DATEHG01. Next base: position 7,799 of record JBEPVA010000031.1, on the reverse strand, counting down.
GCCGGCCTCGCCGTGCCAGGACCAGAGCTGGCGGCCGGTGCCGCCATTCAGAGCGGCAAAGACCCCGCGCCCGATTCCCGTGAACACTAGCCCGCCCGCTGTTGCCAGCACCCCTCCGATCAGCGGCTCATCAGTCTTGAGCTGCCAGCGGATCGTCCCCTTATTGCCCAGATCGAGCGCAGTGAGTGTCCCGCTTCCCTCACCGGTGTTCTGGGTGCTGGCGTACTGCAGCACGCTGCCATCCGGCCTCGGCGCTTCATGCGCCACATAGCGGGTCGGCAAGTTCAGGGCATCGACAAAGAACAGCTTCCGGCCGGCGTCATAGGCCGAGGGTGACCAGTTGGCGCCGCCAGCGATGCCGGGTGCGATGACCACGCCTTCACCCGGCTGCGGCGGAGTGAACAGGTTGGTCTGGGGCACGAACGCCTCGGACTTGAACAGCAGGACGCCGGTAACCCGGTCGTGCACGAAGACCCAGCCGGTCTTGCTGGCCTGCGCCACGGCGGGTACCGACCTGCCGTCGATGGTCAGGTCGAGCAGGACCGGCGAGCTGGCCACGTCGTAACCCCAGCGATCGTGGGGGATCTGCTGGTAGTACCAGACCATCTTGCCGGTACGGTAGTCGAGAGCCACCAGCGAGGAGGTGTACAGGTTGTCGCCCGGGCGGGAGGCGTCAGCCATCTGCGGGGACGGATTGCCGGTGCCGAAAATCAGCAGGTGCCGGCTGACATCGATCACCGGTGTGGCGTAGATCGAGCCGCCGCCGAAACGCCAGGCGGAATCATGGGCGGCGGCGGCTCTTTCTGCCTCGACCTGACGATTGAGCGAGACCCCGTCGGGGGTGGTGGCGCGGAATGAACCTTCCCAGCCCGGACCCGTTACATCAAAGTGCCAGAGTTCCTTTCCAGTCCTGGCATCGAACGCCGCCATCAGTCCGGGCCGGCCGTACTGGCCCGAGACCCCGACGACCGACAGCCCCTTGTCAGGATGAAGCCCGTAGCCCACTCCCGCAATCCCGACGAACACCTTGCCATCATGGACCAGCGGCGCGGCGCCGATTCCAACACCGGTCGAGCCGTTGGCGCCGACGTGGGACATCGGGTCGTCGGCGGTGAGCTGGGCCGTGGCTTCCGTCGTCCCCGCATACTTTGCCACCGTGATATCCCACAGCACCGTTCCCGACCTGGCATCGAGCGCAATCAGCCGGCCGTCGACAGTTCCGACGTAGATCTTGCCGCCGGCCACCGCCACCCCGCGGTTGGCCGGGCCGCAGCAGAGTTTGGTGGTTCGTGGGGTATGGATGTATCGCCATCTCTCTCGCCCGGTCCGGGCATCGAGTGCCACCACCGAACTGAACGGCAGCGACAGGTACATCTGATCGCCGATCACGATCGGGGTGGTCTGGAAGGTGGCGGTGACACCGCTGTGATAGCTCCAGGCTGGCGCCAGCCGTGCCACGTTGCTGGTATCGATGGTGGTGAGCGGAGAGTACCGCTGGCCGCCGAGGTCGTGGCCGTGGAGGGGCCAGTCGGTCTGGGCGCTGACTGCTGTCGGGAGGGCAAGAGCGAGGATCGCTACGAACAGGCCTTTAGCCATTAGCCGTTAGCCATTGGAGAAAACCGCGGGAACAAAGGGGCCACGATTCAAAATGGTATCCGAGCTGTTCGCTAACGGCCAAAAGCTAAGAGCCAACGGCTGCCCTACCACGTATCCCCACCACCCGCCGGCGGCCAGACATCGAACGCCCGCCGCATCTGGACCACCTGGCCGATGTGGTAGCTATTGTGCGCGATCATCTGGATCAGCACGTCGCGCACCGATTCCCCGGCCTTGGGGTGGACGATCCGATCGCCGTCAGTCAGGTTGCTGGCGAGCGCGATGAACTGATTGATCTGGGACTCGAATCGGGCGCGCCCGGCCTCCCAGGTGGCTGCATCCGGCGGGTCGGGCGCATCCGGCCAGCTGGCCGATGCATGCTCGGGCGTCGGCACTTCGGGCCCGGCAATCGAACGGAGCTCGTGGTCCATCCAGTAGTTCAGATGCCAGAGCTCCTTCCAGATACTATGCTGGGTCCGGGGCAGCCGCCGGCCGGCCAGCTCGAGGGTCAGCCCCTCGAAGCAGGATATCGAGTCGGCGTGGGCGCCTGTCCCACGGAATAAGGCTGTCAACACACTCATCGCGACTCCATCCGGCCGTTGGCCGAAAGCAAGCAACAGATCAACAGAGCTCGTTTTCAATTCCCGCTCACGGCTCACGGCCTAGGGCGCAAAGCTCACGGCCAGCGCGATCGTCGTCTCAAACCCATGCCCCGCCGCATCCCCCAGCAACGCCTCAGCGGCATCCTCGAGACAGGCCGCCTCCCGCATCTCGAATGGATCAAGCCCGAACCGCTCGTTGGGTAGCGCCGCATAGTCGGGAAACTGCTCCTGGATCGGGCAGCCATTGTCGATGGACCGGCCATCCTCGGCCTCCATTCCCAATCCCATCCAGCGGCAGATCAACGGCCGGTCCTCATAGATCACGCAGGCGCCGGACGAGTCCAGCATCGGGCAGGGAACATCGGACAGGGCCTCGCTGATCCGGTCGAACCGCTCGTCACCAATAGCAGCGATATCCCACGGCGCGGACCACCCCGGCTCCAGCTCGAGGATCCGTTCGGCCAGCTGAACCGCTCGGCTCAACACGCCGGCGCGGATGTCAGGATCAAGACGGCCCATTGCCCCGCGGATCAGCCGCACATCGGCCACCGAAATATCGAAAGGACCGTTGCAGCAGGCGGTGCAGCCCGGCCGGCAGGGAATGACACCGGGATTGCGCGCCTCCGCTCCGGCAAACCACTGATCGAGCTGGCGCAGCAGTTCGGGATAGGGTGAACCGATCTGGTCGGTCACGGCCACGGCCCGGTCAGATCTTTCGGGCGCCCATGGCAAGGACGATCCAGCCCACGATGAAGCAGGCGCCGCCAATCGGGGTGACCACACCGAGACGGTGATCGTTGGTCAACGCCAGGCCGTACAGGCTGCCCGAAAAGAGGATGGTGCCGAGGATGAAGAACCGGCTGGCCCAGGCAGCCTCGGGGATGGCTCCATGCCCCGCCATCCACGCCGCCCCGAACAGGGCCAGGGCGTGATACATCTGGTAGCGGACCCCAGTTTCGAAGGCGCTCAACAGCTCGGGGGTGATCTGTGACCGGAGCGCATGGGCGCCAAAGGCGCCGGCCGCTACGGCGAGCGCGCCGAGCACTGACGCTGCGCCTGCCATGAAACGGGTACTCACGACTCGGTCTTAAGCGGGCTGGGGTCGACGGCCATTCCCATCGCGTGATATCCGTTGTCGACGTAGATCGTGGTGCCGGTAATGGCCGCCGCCAGCGGGCTGGCCAGGAAGGCCGCGGTGGCGCCGACCTCCATCGCGTCGAGCGCCCGGGGCAGTGGAGAGTTGGCCCGGCAGTACTCGATCATCATCCCGATGAAGCCGATGGCGGTGGCCGCGCGTGATCCGAACGGTCCAGCCGAGATCGTGTTGATCCGGACGCCGTGGCGCCGGCCGGCTTCGTAGGCCAGGGTGCGGGTGTCGGATTCGAGCGCCGCCTTGGCGGTCGACATGCCGCCGCCGTAGCCGGGAATAACCCGTTCACCCGCCATGTAGGTCAGTGACAGGAATGAGCCACCCGGCCGCATCATCGGGGCAAAGGTCCGCACCATCGAGACCATGCTGTAAGCGCTCACTCCGATGGCGGAGAGATACCCGGCGCGACTGGTATCGATCAGCGGCTTCTTGACCTCGGGCCCGTTGGCCAGGCTGTGCACCAGGATATCGAGGGGCTGGTCGCCGAAATCGGATTTCATGGCCGCGGCCACTCCCTCGATGCTGAAATCGCCCCGCTCCTTGTAGCGCTTATTGTCGCGGATATCGGCCGGGGCATCGGCCAGGGTGTCGTAGGCCGCATCGAGCGCGTAGATCTTCTCGAACGCCATCCGGCTGCCGTTCGAGAGGGTCAGCGAGCTGTCCATCTTGCCCCGTTCCAGCATGTTGAGGAAGATGTTCATGGCCATCGGCCAGGTGCCGACTGACACCGATGCTCCGGCCTCGGCCAGCGACTTGGCGATCGCGAAGCCAAATCCGCCATCATCCGCCACGCCAGCGACGAAGGCCCGTTTGCCGGAGAGATCAATTGGGAGCATGGATCAGTTCCTGAGTCGAGGGACGATGGTCAAGAGTCGAGAGACGGAAGTCGGGAGTCAAGAGCCGGAGGGGGCGGACCTCACCGCACCTCATCCCGAGGAGGCCCTCGCCAAGCGAGGGCTCCGAGGGACCTGCTCGACCATTCCAATGGCTGGCCACGTCCGATTGCCGCGGGCCGGGTCCTTCGGTCGCTTTCCTCCCTCTGGATGAGGTGCTTTGGAGAATAGTGCCCGTTCGCTGTTCCCGGTTCGCTGTTCACTCCTCCCGCAGCACCTCCAACGGCGCCCTCCGCCACACATCCCGGCTGCTCCAGAGCCCGACCGACACCGTCAGCACAATCAGGCCGGCCGGGAGCACTGCCAGTGAGGCGGCCGGCAGCACGAACGGTACTTCGAACACCCACTTCATCAGCGCCCAGCCGGCCGCGAGCGCCAGGCCCAGCGCCACGACGGCCGATAGCACGCCGAGCGAGGCGTATTCTACCGCGAGGATGCGGGCTACCTGGCTGCCAGTGGCACCGAGGGTCCGGAGCAGCACCGCTTCGCGGAGCCGCTGCAGCCGGCTGGCGGCAACCGCGCCGACCAGGACGATGGCGCCGGTGGCCAGGCTGAACAGCGCCATGAACCGGATGGCCAGTACCACTCGATCCACCACTCCCTCAATGGTGCGCTGGACCAGCGACTGATCGATCGAGGTGATGTTGGGCCACCGCTCCGCCACTCGCCGCTGCAGCAGTCCCAGCGCCGCGGCATCGGGCACCCGGGCCAGCGAGACCAGCATCTGCGGTGCCTTGTCGAGCGGGCCATTGGGAAAGACGATGAAGAAGTTGGGCTCGAACCGGGCCCAGTCCACGGTGCGGAGGCTGGTGACCCGGGTAACGATCGGCAGACCCTGCACATCCCAGGTGATGGCATCGCCGATGGTCACGCCGAGTTCCCCGGCCACATCGACCTCCATCGAGATCGGTACGGTGTCAGTGGCGGTGTATCCCAATCCCCGGCTGGCAAACCGGTCCTGCTTGAGCTGGTCCCACCATTTGCCGGTCAGGACCTTTTCGGACGCGACGACGGTGTCCCGGTAGGTCGAGCGGAATTCCCGACGCAAGGCCCAGCGGCCGGGGCGCTCGCCATCGCCGCCTTCCCGCGCGGTGGTGTCACCCAGCAATTGCGAGACCGGCTTGCCCTTGAGCGCCGAGATCCGCATCGGGATGATGGGAACGGCGCCGCGGTGGATGATCTTGTCGGCATCGAGCAGTGAATCGAGCCCGGCGAGCTGGTCAGGCTGGATGTCGAACAGCACGAGGTTAGGTCGATCGGGTGCCCGGTCGAGATTGAACGAGCTGAGCAGGTTCTGCTGCATCAGTGCAACGGTCGTGAGCAGGAACCCGCCGAACCCGAGCGAGAGCACCACGAGCACCGTCTGATTGGCGGGCCGATAGAGATTGGCCAGCCCCTGGCGGTAGACGTATTGCAGCGAATGGGGGAACCACCGCTTGAGCGTGCGGACCAGTCCGAGCGCCGCCAGCCACAGTACCAGCAGCGCCACCCCAGCGCCCCCGGCGAAGATCGCCCCGCGAACGAGATTGCGGACCTGGAGCGCCGCCGACCCCGCCACACTTAGCGCCAGCACCAGGGCCGCGAGCATAACCCAGCGATCGGGGCGGCTCTTCTCTCCCTCCTCGAACGGCCGCCGCAGCACCACCAGCGGCGCCACCTTCCGGATGGCCAGCAGCGGCAGCAGCGCAAAGGCGAGCGCCACCCAGACCCCGACCCCGATGCCCTGCGCAATCGCACCCCACGACAGCTGGACCGACACGTCGAGCGGCAGCAGTCCGCTCAGCACCCTTGGCAGTCCGAGTTGAATCAGCGCCCCGAGCATGGCACCGAGGATACTCCCCAGCAGCCCCATCGCGCCGGCCTGCAGCAAATACACCGAGAACAGCTGGCGGGTTGAAGCGCCGAGGCAGCGAAGCACCGCAATCGATTCGCGCTTCTGCCTGATGAAGACCTGCACCGCGCTGGCCACCGCCAGTCCACCCAGCAGCAACGCCACCAGCGCGATCAGTCCGAGATAGCGACCGAGCTGATCGAGGAATGACTTCAGCCGCTCCTGGTCCTCCTCCACCGTCCTGATCCGGCCACGCTCGGCCGAGATGGGCTTGCGGAACTGTTTGGCGACCGGCTCGGTCTTTTCGTCGGGGGCCAGCTTGATGAACGTCTTGTACTGGGCCCGCGAGCCGAAGGTGAGCAGCCCGGTTGCGGCGAGATATCTGGCCGGGATGAAGATGCGAGGGCCAAACGCCGAGCGGATGCTGCCGTCGCCGGGGAAGTTGTCGACCGTGCCGGCGATGACAAACCTGGCCTCGCCAACCGCGAGGGTATCACCGATGTGGGCATCCAGTGCAGTCAGGACGCCGGGGTCGACGAGAGTGCCTGGGGTGGCCTGTAGTGCCGCCCAGCCGCCTGCCGGCGCGGTCTTCACATCGCCATAAAACGGATAGCCGGGCTCGACCGCGGCCACCTCGACGAGCCGGACTCCACTGGTGCGGGTGACGTACGCCATGGCCGAGAAGCTGGTGACCGCTGCCCTGGCTCGGCCCGGCGCCTTGGCGATCGAATCGATCAACGTCAGCAGCTTGCCAGTCGGTGCTGATGGCGAGTTGACCACCAGGTCGGCACCCAGCAGTGCCTTGGCCTGATCATCGACCGAGCGGGACAGGTTATCAGTGAAGGAGTTGATGGCCACGAGGGCAGCGACGCCAACCGCAATGGCCGAGGTGAGCAGCAGCAGCCGGCGGCGCGCGGCCCTTCCTTCGCGCCACGCCATGGCCACCACGAACGGCAATGGCTTCACGGGGCGCCGTCACTGATGATCGCGCCGTCGGCCAGCCGGATCACTCGGCGGGTCCGGTCGGCCAGATCGCTGTCATGGGTGACGAGGACCAGAGTGGTGCCGTAGTCGCGGTTCAATCCCGTCATCAGGTCGATGATGGTGCTGCCGGTGGCGGAGTCGAGATTGCCGGTCGGCTCATCGGCGAACAGGATGCGGGGCCGATGGCAGAAGGCCCGGGCCAGGGCCACCCGCTGTTGTTCGCCACCAGAGAGCTGCGCCGGATAGTGATGACCCCGGCCGCCCAGCCCGACCCGCTCCAGCAGTTCATCGGCGCGGGGGCCCGCCGGCTGACCGCGGAGCTCAAGCGGGACCATGACATTCTCGCGCGCGGTGAGGGTCGGGATCAGGTGGAAGGACTGGAACACGAAGCCGACCTTTTCGCCCCGGACCAGGGCGCGGGCATCCTCGTCGAGCGCGCCGATGTCCTGGCCGTCAAGGGTTACTGTGCCGGTGCTCGGGCGGTCGAGGCCGGCGAGCAGGCCGAGCAGTGTGGTCTTGCCGCTGCCCGAAGGGCCCACGATGGCGACGAACCCGCCCGACTCGATTTCGAAGGTGATATCCTTCAGCACCGTGAGGTCACGGTCGCCGGACTTGTAGCTCTTTGACAAGGATCGACAGGCGATCATGGCAGTGTGGCCGCTGGTGAACAGCAATAGGCCGCGGAAGCCCGCGGACGAGCACGGATCGTACGAAACCGACTCCGGGATCCTGTCATCGGGAAA
>JBEPVA010000030.1:0-23996 GCA_041691295.1 Gemmatimonadota bacterium | reverse complement strand
GAGCAAGGTCATCGGCGGGTTGTTCCGGTCACTGGGGCAGGAAGCCGATGCGGTCGGCAGCGCCTACGCCCTTGACCGGACCCGGGGAGACATCCTCTCACCGCTGATCCGCAACCTTGGCTCGATGCTGGTCCAGGGCGCCACTCCGCTCGAGGTCCTCCGCCAATACATGGCCAAGGCAGAGAGCCCGACCCGCGGCCGAGAGCTCAACATCCATTTCAATGACCTGGAGCGCGGGTTCCTCGGCCAGATTTCCCCGCTGGGAGACATGGTGCCGGTCATGGCCGGCGTGACCCTGAGCTTCAAGCTGGCCGGTCAGGATCGGGTCGGAATGGTCTACGTGGGTGATGGCGCCATGAGCACCGGTGCCTTTCACGAGGGGATGACCCTCGCCGCGGTGCAGCGGCTGCCGCTGGTGGTCATCTGCGAACACAACGGCTTTGCCTACTCGACGCCGCATCACCGCCAGACGGCGGTGGCGGAACTCAGGACCAAGGCGCTGGCCTACGGGATTCCTGGTGTCCGGGCCGATGGTAACGACGTCCTTTCGGTCTACCAGACCACCAAGGCCGCGGTCGATCGCGCCCGCAGTGGTGGCGGGCCAACGCTGGTCGAACTGGTCACCTTCCGGATGAAGGGCCACGCCGAACACGACAATCAGTCGTACATGCCGAAGGAATTGCTGGCCGAGTGGCAGCTCAAGGATCCGATAGCCAGGTACCGGAGGCAACTGGTTGAGGAACGCTGGGCAACGCCGGAGGACCTGGAGCAGGTCGGGCAGCGGATTGCCGCTGAGCTCGATGCCGCCCTGGCCGAATGTGAGTCGGAACCGCTGCCGAGTGCCGACACGGCCCTGCTCGGTGTCCTGGCTGACCCGCCGGCGGCGGATGCGGCGTGGTATCGGAGCCTCGGTGGCTGAGGTCACCTACCTCGAGGCCATTCGTCAGGGCATCTGGGAGGAGATGGAGCGCGATTCGCGCGTCTTCCTGCTCGGCGAGGATGTTGGGGCCTACGGCGGTGCCTTCAAGGTCACCGAGGGCTTTCTGGCCCGGTTCGGGGAAAACCGGGTGATCGATACCCCAATTGCCGAAGCGGCAATCGTGGGAGCGGCGGCGGGGGCGGCGCACATGGGACTGCGGCCGGTGTGCGAGATGCAGTTCATTGATTTCATCGCCTGCGCCTACGATATGCTGACCAATTACGTGGCCACCGCGCGTTACCGGGCCGACCTGCCCACCCCGATGGTGGTGCGGGGTCCATCCGGCGGCTACGTCCGGGGCGGACCGTTCCACTCGCAGAATCCCGAAGCGGCGTTTCTCCATACGCCAGGCCTCAAGATCGTCTGCCCGGCCACCGCCCGGGACGCCAAGGGACTGATCAAGTCCGCCATCCGTGATGATGATCCGGTGCTCTACTTCGAGCACAAGTACCTGTACCGCCGGATCAAGGAGCGGCTGCCCGACGATGAGGAGATCCTGACCCCGATCGGCAAGGCGCGTGTGGCCCGGGAGGGCAAGGACGTCTCGGTGATTACCTGGTCGGCGATGGTCTACAAGGCGCTGGAGGCGGCGGAGCAGGTCGAGAAGGAAGACGGGTTATCGGTCGAGGTTCTGGATCTCCGGACCCTGCTGCCGATGGATGACGAGGCCATCCTGGATACGGTCAGGAAGACCAGCCGGGTGCTGATTGCCCATGAGGATACCCGCACCGGTGGCGTGGCCGGCGAGATCACCGCCCGGATCAACGACGGCGCCTTCGAGTGGCTCGATGCACCGGTCAAGCGGGTCGCGGCTCACGATGTCCCATTGCCATTTGCCCCGACTCTGGAAGATTTTGTGCTGCCGCAGACGGCGGACCTGGTTTCGGCTATCCGCTGGCTCGCGAGTTATTAGGCGGTCGAGGCGGACGAGTCGGGCAAGTGAAAATATTTCACGACGTCGTGGCTGAGGCAGGAGCGGAGCAACTCGTCCGTCTTGCCCGCCTCGCCCGTCTGTTGAACGACGAACACCACAAATGCTACGGAGCGCCAATGGCCCGCATCGATGTCATCATGCCCCAGATGGGTGAATCCATCACCGAGGGCACCCTCTCCCGCTGGATGAAGAAGGTCGGGGACGAGGTCAAACGGGACGAACCGATCTTCGAGATCTCGACCGACAAGGTCGATGCCGAGATACCGGCTCCCAATGCGGGCACCCTGGTGGAAGTCCTGGTCAACGAGGGGCAGACCGTTGCGGTCCAGACCATCGTGGCCCGGATCGAAACCGACAAGGCGGCGGTCGGTTCGGCACCGGCGCCCGCGGCCTCACCTCCGGCCGCCGCCGCATCGGTACCCGCACCTGCGGCCCCACCGGCCCCTGCGGCCGCCGCGGCTGCGGCACCGGCCCCTCCGCCGAGGGCCGCACCCGCCTTGGCGCCAGCCCCGGCAGGAACTGTTGCAGAATCCGCCGACGAGCGGCTCCGCCGCCGCTCGACCCCACTAGTGCGCAAGATGGCTGCGGAGCACGGCGTCGATATCACGGCGCTCAAGGGCAGTGGCCTCGCCGGCCGGGTGACCCGCGACGACCTGCTCGGCGCCATCAGCGGCACTGCACCTGGAGCGGCACCGGTGAGCAGTCCTCCGGCAATCGTAGCCTCAACACCGCTGCCCCCCAGCCCTCTGGCCCCCCCCGCTGCAGCTGCGCCCGCCCGTCCGGCCGCCGCTCCGTCGGTTATCGAGGCCTGGGAAGGCGACACAGTCGAGCCCTGGTCCCGCATCCGCAAGCTCACCGCCGATCACATGGTCATGTCCCGACGGGTTTCGGCCCACGTGAACAGCTTCTTCGAAATCGACTTCACCCGGATTGCCCAGCTCCGGGCCAGGAAGAAGAAGGAGTATGCCGACCGGGGTGTGAACCTGACCTTCCTGGCTTTCATTACAAAGGCCATCGCCGAGAATCTGCGCAAGCATCCGGGCATCAACGCCGCGGTGTCCGGTGAGGCCACGATCTACCGCCGGGATGTGAACATCGGGATTGCCGTGGCGCTCGACTGGGGCCTGATTGTCCCGGTGGTCAAGCATGCCGATGAGCTCTCGCTGCTGGGCACCGCTCGCGCCATCAACGATCTCGGTGAACGGGCCCGGTCCAAGAAGCTGTCGCCCGATGAGGTACAGAAGGGGACCTTCACGATCACCAACCCCGGCGTCTTTGGCTCGTTCATCGGCACCCCGATCATCAACCAGCCCCAGGCCGCCATCCTCTGCGTCGGTGCCATCGAGAAGCGGCCCGCGGTCATCTCCCTGCCGGACGGGACCGATACGCTCGGCATCCGCACCAAGGGCATGATCTCGATGGCGTTCGATCACCGGATCGTGGACGGCGCCGACGCCGACCGCTTTCTCGCGGACGTGAAGCGGTTGCTGGAGCAGTTCCCGGAATCGGCGGTCTGAGATGCCTCGGGCGCTGACCGTCTCCCGGGTGACCGTCGCCGAAGGCAAGGAAGAGGAATATCTGGTGGCGGTGGCGGAGCTTGCGGTGCTGCTCGAGCGCCGAGGCCAGCATCTGTGGATCTTCAGGAACCCGAAGCAGGTCCAGCAGTTCCTGGAATTCACCGAGAGCCCGAGCCCGATGTCCCATCGAAGCCGGGCCTCGCGGACCGGTGACGAGCTCAAGCTCGAGAAGCGTCTCGCCGCGGTGGCTACTTACGCCGCCGATGCCTGGGAGATGTGGTCCGAGGTTCCGTTGGCCACCGCGCCGCCGGAAGCGTCCGAGCAATAATCATCGCGCAACGCGGTCAGGTCGAATCTGGTGTTCGCCCGCCATCCGATCACGCAGCGGCGAAGACCGCTTCGTATGCCTCAAGGAAGGAACTGATTTCCATGTCCCGCCGCAGCGTCGATATCAATGGCCAGCACTGGTCGGTGTCCACCACCGGCCGCGTGACTCAGTACAGTCGCGATGAAATCGGGCTGCTGTTCAGCCGCACCGTCGGCGACCACCGCGAGGAGCGGGTCACCCGGTTTTCGCCACTGGGCGCCCGGAGTTCCGAGTTGGCCATCGCCGAACTGGGTGATGGGCAGTTGAAGGACCTGTTCGCCCGCTCCCAGCCGTCGTGGACCGCCGCCGAAACCGGATACCGGTCCTGAGTTCCGCGGAGCCTGGCGTCGAGCGATTCGTCGATCTCCATACCCATTCGACGGCGTCCGACGGCGAAAAGAGTCCCACTGAAGTGGCACGGGCGGCCGCCAGGGCCGGCCTCTTCGCCATCGCGCTCACCGATCACGACACGATCGATGGCCTGCCGGAGCTGATCGCGGCTGGTGATACTCTCGACCTCAAGGTCATTCCCGGCTGCGAGTTCTCGGTCGCGGCTCCCTGGGGCGAGATGCACCTGCTGGGCTACTTCCTGCCGCCCGATTCCGTCCCACTCAATGAGTTTCTGGTGGTGGCGCGCGCCGGCCGCACCGAGCGCGGCCGGAAGATGGTCGAGCAGCTGCAGGCCGTCGGTGTCAACGTGAATTTCGATGACCTGCTGGCCGAATCGGACGGCGCCGCGATAGGCCGGCCGCATCTGGCCCGGGCACTGCTCAAGGCCGGCTTTGCCAAGTCGGTCAACGACGCCTTCGATCGCTACCTCGGCCGGGGCCGGCCAGGCTACGCCGACAAGGAATTGCCCACTCTGCGCCAGGTGGCGGACCTGGTGCACTCGGTGGGCGGCGTGGTCTCGGCCGCCCATCTCAAGGACCGCGGGAGCAAGTCGGTGCTGCGCCGGTTCAAGGATGAGGGGCTCGATGCCGTGGAAACCCGGCACCCCTCGCATGATGCCGACCGGCGCAGCCGGCTGACCGATCTTGCCCTGGCCACCGGACTGCTCCGCACTGGCGGCAGCGACTGGCATGGCGATGATGCCGGGATGGGCACCCACGCGCCGCTCGGCTCACAGGAAGTTCCGCTGGACTGGCTCGATCGCCTCGAAGCTGCCCGGCCCGCGCCACCCCGTCCGGCAACCACCCCGTGATTGCGCTCGGCGGTCAGGCCCCTGATTTCGTGCTGGATGGTTCAGACGGACGGCGCTACGATCTCACGGAGTTGCGTCGAGGCGGCCCGGTCATGCTGGTGTTCTATCCGGCCAACGACAGCCCTGGCTGCAACCGGCAGCTGACGATTGTCCAGGAGGAATGGGCCGAGTTCCGGTTTTGTGGCGTGCAGCCATTTGGCGTCAACCCGGCGCCGGTGGCCGCCCACGCCGATTTTGCCCGCCGGCTGGGTCTCGAATTTCCGCTGCTGTCCGACCGGACCGAGTCGGTTTGCCGAGCCTACGGAATGCTGGCGGCCGGCGGGACCGAAGTGCAGCGCGGCGTCTGCCTGATTGACCGGGACGGAACCGTCCTGGCCGCCATTCCCGGAGCGCCGGGAGCGTCTATCGTGCTGGAGGCCCTGGGCCCCGAGGAGAAGTGATGGCAACCCATTTCGATTTCAGCGGCAAGGTCGTGCTGATCACCGGGGTCGGGCGGAGCGGGCAGATCGGCAATGCCATTGCGCTCGCCTTCGGTTCGGCCGGCGCCAAGATCGTGGCCGTGGACCGCAACGCCACCGGCGTGGCCGAGCGGGTCAAGGAGTTTGCCGCGGCCGGGATCGATGCGAGGCCGGCGGCCGGTGATCTCACTGAGCCCGATGTGGCCCGGCACTGTATCGAGACCGCCCTCAAGAATTTTGGCCGGCTCGATGCGGTGATCAATGCCGCGGGTGGCCTTACCACCTATGGACCGATCGCCGAGGGCACACTGGATGGGTTCGACCGGGAGATCGCGATCAATCTCAAGACGTCGTACCTCGTCACCCAGAGCGCCGTTGCCGCGCTGGCCGCGACCAAGGGCGCCATCGTCAACTTTGCCTCGGTGGCCTACTACCAGCCTCAGCCCCAGATGGCCATCTACTCGGCGGCCAAGGCGGGTGTGGCCGCGATGACCCAGAGTCTGGCGCTCGAGCTGTTGCCCCTGGGCGTGCGGGTGAATGCGGTGGCACCAGGCATGGTCCGGACGACCGACAACGTCGCGTCCGCCGGCCCGGGCGCCCGATTCGTCGAACTCGGTCAACTCACCGATGCGGTCCTGTTCCTCGCCGGCGACTGTTCCGGCGGCATCACTGGCCACATCCTGCCGGTCATCGGCGGAGCCGCCTGAGTGGAACTGGCCGGCAAGGTCGCGCTGGTCACCGGTGGCGGGCGCCGGTTGGGCCGGGCCATCGCGGCGGCGCTGGGCGGAAGGGAAATGTCCGTCGCGATCCACTACAACGAATCGGCCAGCGGGGCGGAGGAGTTACGGGATGAGTTGCGCGCCGCCGGTGGAGCGGCCGAGGTTTTCTCGGCCGACCTCCGGGATCCGCACGCCGCGCGGGCGCTGCCCGAGCGGGTGGTGTCGCGGATGGGCCAGCTCGATGTCCTGGTCAACTCCGCCGCCATCATGGTCAAGGCGTCCTTTGCCGAGACCACTCCTGCAATGTGGGACGATATTTTCGCGCTGAATCTCAGGGCCGGCTTCTTCTGTGCCCAGGGCGCAGCGGTGGCGCTGCGTGCCGCCGGCGGAAAGATCATCAACATGGCGGATCTTGGCGGCCTCGAACCCTGGGCCGGCTACGCGGCCCACAGCATCAGCAAGTCTGGTGTGGTCATGCTCACCAGACTGCTGTCAGTGGCCCTCGCGCCTGAAGTCACCGTCAATGCCATTGCCCCGGGTGCGGTGCTGCTTCCCGAGCAGTGGAACGCGGAAGCTGCAGAGCATCTCAAGCGCAGCACACCGCTCAAGCGGCTCGGCGCGCCTTCCGATATCGTCTCCGCTGTGCTCTACCTGCTCGAAGGCGGTGACTACGTAACGGGTGAAACGCTGGTGGTCGACGGCGGCCGGTTGCAGCGGTAGGATCGCGGGATCGGACGTTCGAGTGAATTCGTCACCTGTCAGCGATACCGCGGCCGATTCCCTCCAATGGTCCGACGTCATCATTATTGGCGGCGGCTGTTACGGCAGCTTCTACGTGAAGCAGCTTGAGCGGGCTGCGGAGCAGGGCAGGGTGACCTACTCCAGGCTGCTGGTGGTGGACCGCTACGCCGATTGCCAGACCGCGCGAGAGTTGGAACCCAGGGCTGACCGCGAGATCGTGATCGAGGACTGGGGAATCTTTCTCGATGGGTATCTCGGTGCCGCAGCCGAGAGCCTTCCGTCGGTCCGACGTTCCGGCGGTCCGGCTGTCCGACCGTCCGACCTCTCGCCCATCGGCCTGCCCGCTCAGATCGTACCGTCTCCGCTGATGCCCCACCTCATGTACCAATGGCTGGTCCGACGCGCCCGCCAGCGCTGGCCTCGGCGCCTGGTCGAGAGCCGCCCGGTGACCAGCGGCCCCGGCACCCCGTATGATGTCGCGGCTCCCGATGGTACTCGCTATGTGTCGTTCGCCGACTGGCTCTGTCCGACCCACTGCATCGAGCCGGCCATCTGCCCGGTCATCAAGGGACCCAGGACCTGGGAAATGTCCGAGGCGCTGCAGCGATTGGCGGCACGGCACCACAGCGAAGGGATCGCCGCCGACCCGGTGCTGTTCGCCTGCCAGCATCAGGTCTTCGGGGTGGGCACCTTTGGCGTCGATGAGGTGGTGCGGGGGGATCGACAGGTCCTCGAGGCGGGCGCCGGTGGCGCCGAGATCGATCTGCTGGTCGGCACCATCTCGCGCTGTCACGGGGCGGTCAGCCGCCTCCACCTGGGACCGGCCTGACGCTTCTCGAGCCGACTATATTTACGGCAGCGACACGTCACAGGGGTCGATCGACCCGTGACCACTGACCCATGACTCACGACTAACGCAGGCCAGCATCACTCAATGCCGAACGTATTTGATCACGACGTGCTCATCATCGGGGGCGGCCCCGCCGGGCTCTGTGCGGCGATGTACGCTGGCCGTGGCATGCTGGACGCCGTACTGCTCGAACGCGGCGTCACCGGTGGTGAGCTGCTCAATACCGAGAAGATCGAGGACTACCCCGGCTTCGTCAGCATCCTGGGCCGGGAGCTGGCCGACCGGATGACCGAGCACGCCGAGAAGTTCGGGGCCAGGATCCGGCAGGAGAATGTCGAGGAAATCGAGCGTCAACCCGATGGCACCTTCACCGCCACCACCTCGCTGGGCCACACCTATCGGGCCCCGGCCGTCATTCTCACCGCCGGCGGCACTCCCACCAAGCTGGGCGTCCCCGGTGAGCTGGAGTTTGCCGGCCGCGGGGTGTCGTACTGCGCGGTCTGTGACGGCGCCTTCTTCAAGGGCGAGACCATCACGGTGATCGGTGGCGGCGATGCCGCCGTGGAGGAGGCCGATTACCTCACCCGCTATGCCGCCAGGGTCTACCTGATCCATCGCCGTGATTCATTGCGGGCGTCCAAGATTCTCCAGGACCGGCTGATGGCCAACCCGAAGATCGAGATTATCTGGAGCACCAAGGTCAACCAGCTGACCGGCGATCCCACCGGCCTCAAGCAGCTCGAGCTCGAGGGTACCGAAACAGGCAAGACCTCGACGCTCGACGCCACCGGGTGCTTCGTCTTCATCGGCTTCCGGCCCAACTCAGGGCTGATCAAGGGCCATTTCGATCACGATGCGGCTGGTTACATCCGCACCGACGACCGGATGATGACCTCGATTCCCGGTCTTTTTGCCGCCGGCGATCTTCGGGTCCAGCTCACCCGCCAGGTCACCACCGCCGTCGGCGATGCCACCACGGCCGCCATCGCCGTGGAGAAGTACCTGACCGAGCGGAAATCGGTGCTCAGTGCCTGAGCTCGAGGTGGTCGTCATCCCGAATGGGCAGTTCGTCCAGAACTGCTATCTGGTGGCTGACCGCCACAGCCGTCAGGCCGTCATCATCGACCCGGGCGAAGAGCCCGGCCTCTTCCTGACCGAGCTCGACAGCCGGGCCTGGACCCTCAGCGCCATCTGGCTGACTCACGCCCACCTCGACCACATCATCGGCGTCGGGGCCATCAAGAGTGCCACTGACGTCCCCATCCTGCTGCATCCCGCCGATCGGCCGCTGTACGACGACCTGCCGCGCCAGGGCGCCTGGATGGGCCAGCAGTTCGAGACTCCGCCGGCGCCGGACTTTGCCTTGATCGGGGGACAGAACCTCAAGGTCGGCGGCCTGACCTTCCAGGTCCGTCATACCCCCGGCCATTCCCCCGGCAGCGTGAGCTTCGTGGGCCATGGGGCGGTCTTCGGCGGCGACGTGCTGTTTAACGGTTCCATCGGCCGCACTGATCTGCCCGGCGGAGATTTCAGTACGCTGATGGCCTCGATCAATCGCGAGTTCCTGACCCTGCCGGACTCGACCATTGTCTACAGCGGCCACGGTGCCGAAACCACGATCGGCGTCGAGCGGATGACCAATCCGTTCCTGACCGGAGCGGGGCGGCTTGAGTAGGGCGGACCGTCGGACCGTCGGACCGTCGGACGGAAACCACATCCTGGCCCGAGCTGTTCAGGCCAATGCTGGGTCGGGCTCACTGTCCGCCCGACCGCCTGCCCGCCCGTCCGCCTGTAATCGCTGCGGCTTCCCCGTCATGTCGCGGGCCTTCGGCTGCAAGAATCCCTGCTCCAACTGTGGCACCGTCTACCCGCTGGGCGACTGCTCCGATTGAGCTCTACCGCCGTGATCGCATCACCCCGTTCTGTGTCTGTCCTCGATCTTCAGACCGCTCGGCTGCCGGCTCCTCGTGACCCGGGGGCCTCGCTTCGCCTGCTCGATGTCACCAAGTATTTCGGACGGGACAGCGGCGGGATCAAGACCTACCTGACGGCCAAGGCAGAATGGCTGCGGGGTCAGCCCGGCGTCAGCCAGGTCCTGGTCATCCCGGGCGCGCATGACGGAGTCAGTGACGGGCCGCCACGCACCTATCAGATTTGCGGTCCCCGGATGCCTGGCCAGCGGACCTATCGCTGGCTGCTGGACACCAGGAAGCTGCGCCGGATTCTGGAGCACGAACGTCCGACCCTCATCGAGATCGGCAGCGCACTCCTGGTGCCCGCCGTCACCCGGCGGGCCAGTCGTGGTCTCGACATTCCCGCCGTCTGGTTCTATCACACCCACTTGCCACGCATGGTGAATCCCGCGGGATCGCGCGGCCCGGTCTGGCGGCGGCTCGCCGAAGCGCTGGCCTGGTGGCACATCCGGCGGACCGCCGGGGTCGCGTCCGCCACTTTCGCGGCCAGTGAGACCATAGCGGTTGAACTGGAGCGTCACGGCGTCCAATCCGTCCGGCGGGTGCGGCTCGGCGTCGACCTCGAACGCTTTCATCCCGACCGACGGATGCGCGGAGCCGAGCTGCGCCAGCGCCTGCAGTTGCCGGCCGGCCCACTGGCCGTCTTCGCCGGCCGATTCACTCCTGAGAAAAAACTGGAGACGGTCCTTGCCGCCTGGAGCCAGGTCCGCGCCCGCACCGGTGCCGCACTGGTCCTGCTCGGCCACGGTCCGCTCGAATCTTCGCTGCGGTCCCGGTTTTCGCAGGATGGAATTTTCTGGCGGCCATTCGAGACCGATCGGAGCCGGGTGGCTGATCTACTGGCCGCCGCCGACTGCTACATCGCGCCTGGGCCGGCCGAGACCTTTGGTCTCTCGGCACTCGAAGCGCTGGCCTCGGGAACACCGCTCCTGTCAGTCGATGCCGGCGGCGCCGCCGAACTGGCGGCTAACTCGGGCGCCGGGCGGCTCTACCACCTCGGCGATGTCGCCGGCTGTGTGACCCATGGCGTCGATCTTCTCGGCGGCGCCGCGGCCTCGCTGAGAATCCCGGCTCGCGCCTACGCTGAGTCGCGCCACGCCTGGCCCGTGGTACTGGCGGATCTGCTGAGTCAGTATCGCAGCGTGCTGTCGGCCGCGTCGCTGGCGGTCCGATGACGTTCTCTACGCCGATTGCTCACCTGATCTGCCTCGGCCTCGTCGCTGGCGACCTGATCGTCCGGGCCTGGCGGATCCAGTGGTATGTCCGGGGAGTCGGTCATCCGGTGTCGTTCTGGGATGCCTTCGTGGCCAATGCGTTCGGCGAGGCGGCCTGTGCCGTCACGCCACTCCGGCTGGGCGGTGAACCGGCCCGACTGGCCGGGCTGCTGCGGACCAGGGTCCCGGCGCCGGCGGCGCTGGTCGCGATCAGCGTCGAGATTCTCGCGGCCTGGCCGATCGTCGTTGGATTCGGGATCTGGCTGGGCTGGCGCTACGCGCCCGAATGGTGGGAGCTGGCCGGACCGGCGCTGACCCGCAGCGCCCGCCGCAGTGTGGAGTGGATGGTCGTCATCGGGTTGCTGACGCTCGCGGCCTGGATCCTTGTCCGCCGCCGATTCCCCCGGCATCAGTCCCGGCTCCGCCGGTCGGCTCGGCGAGTGATGGTCTATTGGCGTCGGACGCCGAGCTGGTCGGTGCTGGCCAGCTTTCCCTGTACCGCGATCAACGTGGTCGCGCGGGTGGCCGTGCTGCCGGTGCTGGTCCTGACCCTGCCGGACCATCCACCGCTCGGTCCGGTGCTGCTGGGCAGCTTTGCCCTGCTGTACAGCCAGCTCATTTTGCCGACCCCGTCAGGTGTTGGCGCGGTGGAGCTGGGATTCCTGGCGGGTGCCGCGGGTGACCTGGGAGATGACGCCGGGCGGTTGCTGCTGGCGTGGCGCTTTTATACATCCGGTGTCGGGGTGTTGCTCGGTGCCGCGCTGGCGGTGAGATACTACGGCTGGGAAAAGGTCCGGCGGATGCTGCGGCCGGAACCCCGTTTTCCCGGCCCGCCGCTCTAGATCGAGGACTTGGCGGGTGGCGGTGGAGCCATCGCGATGAGCATGACGGTACGCTCCAGCGCTTCCAGCACGCCGTGGGGCACGCCGGCGGGTGCCAGCACCAGAACTCCCGCTGCCGCAATGCGGCTTTCCTCTCCAACGATCATCCTCGCCTTTCCGCTGACCACCAGATAGAATTTGTCCGCGCCGGGATGGCTGTGGATCGCTTGTGACTGGCCTGGCTCGAAGCAGTTGATCCCGGCCAGGAGTGTGCTGCCGCGGAACAGGTCGGCCTTCGTCATCCGCTGGGGATCGAACTGCACCGCGTCGGCCATCTGGGCAAAAGCGCTCGTCATGACTTGTATCCCTGAAAGAATGAAAGCGTGGCCCGCCTCGATGGCCCGCTCACCGCTCACCGCTCACGGCCCACCCTCCATGCCCGCCACTCGAATCGAAAAAGACCCCCTCGGCGAAAAAGCGGTCCCGGCCGAGGCCCTGTACGGCATCCAGACCCTGAGGGCCGTGGAAAATTTCCCGATCTCCGGCCTCAAGCCCCTGCCAGCCTTCATTGACGCCGTGATCTGGATCAAGCGGTCGGCGGCCGTCACCCACAAGGAAACCGGCCGGTTGGAAGCCACGATTGCGGATGCCATCATCGCCGCGGCCGATGAAGTGCTCGGCGGGCAGCACCGTGACCAGTTCGTGGTGGATGTATATCAGGCGGGGGCCGGCACCAGCCACAACATGAACTGTAACGAAGTGCTCGCCAACCGGGCCAATGAATTGCTCGGTGCGGCGCGCGGCAGCTATGCCCCGGTCCATCCCAATGACCACGTCAACATGGCCCAGAGCACCAATGACGTGATCCCGACTGCCATGCGCCTGGCAGCCCTCGCGACTTTGCCAGTACTATTCGAGGCGCTCGACATTCTGGCCAACTCGCTGCTGGCCAAGGGGCGGGAGTTCGACCACATCCTGAAGTCAGGCCGGACCCATCTGCAGGATGCCACCCCGATCAGGCTGGGCCAGGAATTCACCGCCTACGGTCACACCGTGGCCCGCCATCACCGCAAGCTCGAGCAGGCCGCGGATTGGCTCCGGGCCATGAACATCGGCGGCACTGCGGTAGGCACCGGGATCAACGCCGAGGTTGAGTATCCCGCCCTGATGGTCAAGCATCTCAAGGTGGTCAGCGGATTGCAGCTTGCGGTGGCGGAGGATCGGATTCAGCTGATGCAGTCGATGGGTGACATTGCGACGCTCAGCGGGGCCGTGCGGAGCTTTGTGCTTGACCTAAACAAGATCGCGAACGACATCCGGCTGCTCGCCTCGGGGCCCCGCACCGGACTGGCGGAAATCCTGCTGCCCGCGGTCCAGCCCGGTTCCAGTATCATGCCCGGCAAGGTCAATCCCTCGATCGCCGAAATGGTCAATCAGGTCTGCTACCAGGCCCTCGGCCTCGACACCACGGTGGCCATGGCCGCGGAAGCGGGCCAGCTCGAGCTCAACGTGATGATGCCGGTGATCACCCACAACATCGTCTTCGGATTGATGATCGTGGCCAATGCCTCTCGCATCTTTGCCGAGCGTTGCATCAACGGCATCGAGGCCGATGAGGCCATGTGCGGCCACTGGCTGGAGCGGAGTCCCGCCCTGGTCACCGCCCTGGCGCCCAAGATCGGCTACGCCGAGGCCGCCAAGCTGGCCAAGGAGGCCATTGCCACCGGACTCACCGTCAAGGAGTTGGTGACGAAAAAGGGCATCCTCAGGGGTGCCGAACTCGACGAGGTCCTCAACCTCCGCGCCATGACCGAACTCGGCGTGCCCGGTGGCAAGGGGCTGCCGGGCGGCGGTTGAGGCGGCCAGGAAACCCCAGACGAGTGCTGCATGCGCGAACCCGGAAGCCGGAACCCGGAACCTGTTGACCGGCATCTTGGGCTCGCTTGCTACACCTAGCGCAGTTCAGCATATTGGTCCTCATGCGCATCACCACCTGGGCCGAATACAGTCTGATCATTTCGATGCACCTGGCTAAACGGGCCCGCACGGGTTCGGGACCGGTCGCGGCCCGTGATTTAGCCGAGACCGAGAAACTCCCGGCCGATTACGTCGAGCAGATCCTGCTCAGGCTCAGGCGGGCCGGCCTGGTGGAAAGCGTCCGTGGTGCCCGCGGTGGCTACTTCATGACCAAGGATCCCGGCGTCATCAGTATGCGGGACATCATGGCCGCCTCCGAACGCCAGACCTTCGAGATGAACTGCGAAGCCCATCCGGTCGGCGAGGAGCGCTGCCAGCCCGGCAGCGGCTGCAGCATCCGTCCAGTCTGGGTGGCCATCCAGCAAACCGTGGATGACCTGCTCGGCCGCGTGACGCTGGCCGACCTGCTCGCCAAGGAGCCCCACGTCCAGGAACTGGTTACACTCAGTCATTCGTAGCCGCCGGCCGGAGTTGGATCAGATCTGCCCGGCTCAAGTGGCCGGGCTTTTTTATTGAGTGAGGGCCGGATGGTGTCCGCTTCGCTTTCCCATTCCGAGTCGCTGCGCTACTCCAGGCACTTGCTGCTGCCGGAAGTCGGAGTGGAGGGCCAGCAGCGGCTGAAAGCCGCCCGGGTCCTGCTGATCGGGGCCGGCGGACTGGGCTCGCCGGCGGCGCTCTACCTCGCCGCGGCGGGCATCGGCACCCTCGGTGTCGTGGAATTCGACCGGGTCGACACCACCAACCTGCAGCGCCAGATCGCCCACGGCACATCCACCGTCGGTGAACCCAAGCTCCAGTCACTGACCGACCGGCTCCGCGATCTCAATCCCTTTGTCGTGGTCGAGCCGTACCCGGTGCGCCTCACCTCGGACAATGCGCTCGAGATCGTTCGATCGTTCGATGTGGTGATCGACGGCTCGGACAATTTCCCCACCCGCTACCTGGTCAACGACGCCTGCGTCCTGCTCGGCAAGCCGCTGGTCTACGGCGCCATCTTCCGGTTCGAAGGCCAGGTTTCTGTTTTCGATGCCAGCCGGGGACCGTGCTATCGCTGCCTCTACGCTGATCCGCCGCCGCCCGGGCTGGTCCCCAGCTGCGCCGATGGCGGAGTGCTGGGCGTGCTGCCCGGAGTCATTGGCAGTCTTCAGGCGCTCGAAGCCATCAAGCTGATTCTGCGTGTGGGAGAATCCTTGGTGGGTCGCCTGGTCCTGTTCGATGCGCTGCGCCTGCGCTTCCGCGAGCTGAACCTGATTCGGGATCCCGATTGCCCGGTCTGCGGGACCCATCCGACGATCCGGGAGTTGCTCGACTACGAGGCGTTCTGTGGTGTCGGCGGTGAGACCTCAGCTCCGGCGGCCGGCCTCGAAATCTCGGTCGAGGCACTCTACGCCCGGCGCGCGGCCGGTGACTCGATGGTCCTGCTCGACGTGCGCGAGCCGCACGAATGGGAAATCGCCCATATCGACGGCGCCGAGCTCTTGCCACTCCGCCAGCTGCCCGCCAGGCTGCGTGAGCTCGACGCCCATACCGAGATCGTGGCCTATTGTCATCGCGGCGTCCGATCGCTGCAGGCCCTCGAGCTGTTGCGCAGTGCGGGATTCGGGAAGGTCCGCAGCTTGACCGGCGGAATCGACGCCTGGGCAGCACAAGTGGATCCGGCCATGGCGAGATACTGAGGGGCGGGCACAGCGAACAGCGAACAGCGAGCAATGAAAAGCGAACAGGAAACCGGAATCTGGTGAGCGGGCCTTGGGCCTGGCTTACCCCGTCTCGTAACAAGAACGGGGGCCGGCCGCATGGCTCCGGTGCCCCCGTTCGCTGTTCGCGGTTCGCTGTTCACGGCGGTCGAGTGCCGAAGGGGGGACTCGAACCCCCACGGGCTTGCGCCCACTGCGCCCTGAACGCAGCGCGTCTACCAATTCCACCACTCCGGCGTGGGCGACAAACTACCCCGATATCGCCGCCCACGTCAAGACGGGCGTTGACCGGTCCCAACTGCAACTCTATCTTGCGTTTGCGAGTCATCCTTGAACACGAAACCGAGTCGCCCCGAGGAGGGCCGGAAATCGATCGCCCGTAACCCGAAGGCGACGTATGACTACCACATCCTCGAGACGTGGGAGGCCGGACTGGTACTGACTGGTACCGAGGTCAAATCGCTCCGCAGTGGCAAGGCCTCGATCAAGGAGTCCTTCGCCCGGCTCAAGAATGGCGAGGTCTTCGTCGAAGGTCTCAACATCACGCCGTACGCCCAGGGCAACCGCTACAATCACGACCCGGTGCGCAGCCGCAAGCTCCTGCTCAATCGCAAGGAGATCGAGCGGATGATCGGCGCCATTGAGCGCCAGGGGCTGACCCTCATTCCACTCGAGCTCTATTTCCAGCGGGGCCGCGCCAAGCTGGCCCTGGCCCTGGCCCGGGGCAAGAAGAAGCACGACCGCCGCGAAGACGTCAAACAGCGGGAAGCGTCCCGGGACATCGCCCGCGCCATGAGCACCAAGGGCCGCGAGTCGTGATCGCATTCCTTCTCTCGGCCCTGCTCGGCGCCAGTGCCGTGCCCGGTCAACTCCTGGTCGTCACTCCCCGCGGTGAATCTCGTCTCCCGATCTATGTGGACACCACAGCCGGCCCGCAGCTTGCCGCCAGTGGTCTGGCGGTGGCTCTCCGGGGCCAGCTCAAGTCGGATAGCGGCTGGTACCAGGTCACGATCGCCCAGAAGCTGTTCCGATTCTGGCCCGGTGTGGCCGCGGTCCGCTGCAACGATACGCTCCTGCCCCTGGCCAGCGCACCACTGCTGCATGGCGATACGCTATTCATTCCGCTGCAGTTCGCCGCCGAGATGCTCCCCTCGCGGTTTACCGAACGATATCGCTGGGATCAGACCGCTGTGCGGCTGACCGAGATCGGTCCGGCCGTCCTGCCTCGTCCACCAGCCAGGGTGGCGGCCTCGGAGCGGCTGCCAAATGGGCTCAAGCCGGGGCATATGGTCACCATCGATCCGGGTCATGGTGGAGTAGACCCGGGAACTCATGGCCAATTCTTTGCCCCCGGGATGACCGAGAGCAAGGCGGTGCTGCAGATCGGCTTGCTGCTCCGGGAGGAACTCAAGTCGCGTGGCATCGGGGTGGTCATGACCCGCACCACCGACACCCTGATCTCGCTGTATCAGCGCGGCAGCTACTGCCGGGATGCCTGCGATCTCTTCGTCAGCATTCACATCAACTCGCTGCCGCCCCGGCGCGCCGACCCCAATCACAACGGATTTACCACCTACATCCTTGCCGAAGCCCGGACCGAAGAAGCCTCCCGGGTCGAAAAAATGGAGAACGAAGCCATTCGGTTCGAGAACAACGATATGCGGGACAGCGTGGCCAGCGGCCTCGACTTCATTCTGCGGGACCTGCAGGCCAACGAGTACCTGCGGGAGTCGGCCCGGCTGGCCGACCTGATCCAGGACAAGCTCGAACCGGTGCACACCGGGGCCGATCTCGGCGTCAAACAGGCCAACTTCGTGGTGCTGACCACGGCCCAGCGGCCCGCGGTGCTGGTCGAAACCGGATTCCGTACCAGCCCGAGCGATATTCGCATGCTCACCACAAAGAACGGTCAGAAATCGCTGGCGGCCGCTATCGCCGATGCCATCGTGGCCTATCTGCTGGAATACGAGCGCCGCAGTGATGCCTCATCCGATTCGGCCACGAAGGGCCGGCCATGAAACTCCGGCCCCTGCTGGTCCTCCTCCTGGTCCCGCTCTGGTCCTGCGCCTACTTCAATGGGATGTACAACGCCCGCCGGTTGGCCAACAGCGCCCGCACGGCCGATCGGGAGGGCCGCAGCTTCGAGTCCACTCGCCTCTGGGGCCTGGCCGCCACCAAAGCTGAATCGCTGCAGTCGCAGCATCCCCGGAGCAAGTATGTGCCCGAGGCCCGGCTGATCCAGGCCTCATCGCTGGCCCGCAGCGGCAACTGCGATGCGGCGATTCCGGAAGCCGAGCGCGCCATCGCGACTTCCTCCGAGCCCAGGCTCGTTGAGGAGGCTGCTCTCCTGCTGGGCCGCTGCTATGAGGCGCGTAACGATCCGGCGGCGGCACTCGACGCCTATGGCCGGATCCTGAACAGCCTGGACTCACGGCGGCGCAACGAGGCGGTCTTTCAGCACGGTCGGGCCGAGCGGGAACTTGGCCTGTACGCCCAGGCCGTTTCCGATCTGTCCACCAGCAAGGATCCTCGGGCCACGGGTGAACGGGCGGCCGCCCTCATGGGACTGGGGAAGACGGTGGAAGGGCAGGCGGTGGTCGATTCGCTGATGGTCAGCCACGATTCGCTGGCCCCCTGGGGCGACCTGCTCGCGGCCTACGCCAGGACCGACCCCGCCAAAGCCTCTGCCCTGATTCAGCGCATCAGCATCGATACCCTCTTCCGCCGCAGCGATCGGGTCGAATGGATCATCGCCGATGCTGAACGCTCCGCCATCATCGATCCGCCCGCGGCCGCTCGGCAGCTGGCGGTCGCGGAATCACTCGGTGGCGGCGGCTCCGCCCGGACCCGGCAAGTCCAGCTGGGCGTCGTGAAGGCACAACTGGCACAGGTCGGCACCCTGTCTGAATTGCGACCGCTGGTGGATCGACTGGAAGATCTGGGAGAGCGGGGCGGGGCATCGGCGCCGCTGGCGATCCGAACCGCGCAGGCCGCCAAAGTCGTTCTGGCCGCCGCCGACTCGTCCCAACGCGACGTGCCGCAGTATGACCTTCGGCTCTTCCTGGCCGCGGAGCTGGCCCGGGACTCCCTCGGCGCCAACCAGCTGGCCGCCCGCCTGCTACACCAGCTCGTCAGCAGCAGCCCTGATTCACCGTACGCTCCCAAGGCCGCACTGGCTATGCGACTAGTTTCCCCAGCGCTGGATGACTCACTGCGAGATGCCGTGCTGGCGCGCCATCCCGGAAGCCCTTACCTCCTCGCGATCAAGGGCGCGGACGCTCCCGGCTACCTGGAGCTGGAGGATTCACTGCGCAATTTCATGGGCCGCTACCGAACTCCAGCCGAGCAGCGCCGGGTTCGGGCCCCATCCCGGCCCGGCGCCAGGCCTGAAGTCCGCGCGCCGACCCCTTCGCCATGAGGTACTCGGCGCTGGCCCGTGAGGTGTTCGGACGCCGCTTTCGTAATCCCGTGCTGCTCGCGGCTGGTACCGCGGGATTCGGTCGTGAGCTCAGCGGCGTCATCGAGTTGGACGGGATCGGAGGACTGATCACCAAGGCGGTCTCGCCACTGCCCAGAGCGGGCAACCCTTCGCCCAGAGTGGCCGAGTTCGCGGGAGGAATGCTGAACTCGATCGGACTGGCCAATCCCGGTCTTGATGCCGTCGCTGCTGATTCGCTTCCCTGGCTCGGCCGGGAGTTCCCCGAGTTGCCGGTGCTCGTCAACGTGGTCGGCGACTCCGCCGAGGATTACGCGGTAGTTGTCGGCGGGCTCACTGCTTCGCCGGCGGTGGCCGCATTCGAACTCAATCTTTCCTGTCCCAACAGCCATGCCGGTGGACTCGAGTTCGGCGCCGATCCCAACTCGGTGGCCGAGGTGGTCTCGGCCTGTCTTGCCAGGACCACTAAGCCATTGGTGGCCAAGCTTTCCCCAGCGCTGCCCGATATCGCCGGGATGGCCGCCGCCGCGGTGGACTCGGGGGCGGCGGGTGTCTCTGTGGTCAACACGCTTCCCGGCTACCTGTATGCCGGTGGTACTGCGGTGCCGCGGGTCGGCCAGGGCAATGGCGGGGTCAGCGGACTGGCGTTGCTTCCGATCGGCGTGCTGGCCACCCGCAGGGTTCGGGCACGCCTGCCGTCCATTGTCATTATCGGTGTCGGCGGTGTCCGCTCGGCGGCCGATGTCCGCCAATATCTTCAGGCTGGCGCCGACCTCGTCGCCATTGGCACCGCGGCCCTGGCCGATCCCAGACTCCCGGGGAGAATCGTGCACCAGCTGGAATCCACCGGTGGCTGAACTCATCATCGCGCTGGATCTGCCGAGCGAACTCGAAGCGCTGCGCCTGCTCGACCGGATTCCGGACGCCCGCTGGGTCAAGGTCGGATCGATCCTGATGACCCGCGAGGGGCCCTCGCTACTGCACGAGCTGACCGCCCGCGGGCTTCGGATCTTCCTCGACCTCAAATGGCACGACATCCCTCATACGGTCGCGGGCGCCGTTGACGCGGCCCGTGATGTCGGTGTGGCCATGGCCACGGTCCATACCCTGGGCGGCCCGACGATGATGGCAGCGGCGGCCCAGGCCGCAGGTCCAGCGCTTGGCCTCGTGGGTGTAGCGGTGCTGACCTCGCTCGGTCCCGACGAACTGGCCGCCACGCTCGGCCGCGATTCCGTGGTGGTCCTTGAGGAAGCCACTCGGCTGGCCCGCACTGCGGCCATGTCAGGGCTTCGAGGTGTCGTCTGCTCCGCGCTGGAGGCCGCGCCTGTACGCCAGGCCCTCGGCCCAGAGGCGTGGATTGTGGTTCCTGGTATCCGGCGCCCCTCGGATGCCATCGGGGATCAGGTTCGAACCGCCACACCCGCATCGGCAGTGGCCGCTGGAGCCACCCACCTGGTGGTCGGACGGCCGATCCTCTCCGCGCAGGATCCGGCCGAGGTGTTTCATGAAATGTCGGGACTCGCCGCGTGATCGCCGGACCTGCACTGGCGCTTCTGCTGTGCATCTCAGGCCTTTCTCGCCAGGCCCCCGCTCTGGCGCCTGTCGCGGAGTTGGCCAGGCGGGCCTTGGCGTCCCACGATGCCGCCGGGCTGCTCGGCTCCAGTACCCGCGTGCTGCTTCAACTTCCTGGCGCCGCACCGTCCGCCCCGGTTGGCCGGGCCCATTCCAAGGCGCTGCTTGAATCCTATCTCAGTGATTTTGAGGAGGTTACGACTGAACTCCGAGGAATAAATCTCGCCGGGGAAAAGGCGGGGACGGTGGAACTGCGCCGCAGTTACCGGGTGCCGGGAACGTCCGGGGGGGTGCGGATCCAGTCCGTGCTGCTGGCCTATCAGCTTATAGAGGGCCGCTGGGTCCTGACTGAACTCCGGATCACAGGGTAGGACCCGGGCCGGGCACTCGTGGTCAGTGAATGCCTGCGACTCCCAATCCCTTGCTGTCGTTTCCCTTGCGTCGTCCAGACCCCCGCTCTATATTGTGAAGCTGGCCTCTAAAACCGGTTTCAGGGAGCTGCGCGTGAAGGTTCGTTCAAGTGTGAAGCCCATCTGCGAGCACTGTAAAGTGGTCAAGCGGCAGGGCGTCGTGCGGGTCATCTGCAAGCGTACCCCCAAACACAAGCAGCGGCAGGGCTGATATGGCGCGCATTTCAGGCGTGGATCTGCCACGCGAGAAGCGGGTCGAAGTGGCCCTGACTTACATCTTCGGCATTGGTCGTCAGACCAGCGCCCGTCTCCTCAAGGAAACTGGCGTGAGTCCCGACGTCCGGGTCCGGGACCTGTCCGACTCCGAAGTGGCCCGGCTCCGCCAGATCATCGAGCGCTCGGTCAAGGTCGAGGGCGCCCTGCGGACCGAAGTCGCCATGAACATCAAGCGGCTCCAGGATATCGGCAGCTATCGCGGCATTCGTCATCGCCGCGGCCTGCCGGTTCGGGGTCAGCGTACGCATACCAACGCCCGGACCAAGAAGGGCCCGCGTCGGGCCATCGCGGGCAAGAAGAAGGTGACCAAGAAGTAAATGACTGCTCCCGTCAAAGTGCCCGGCGCCAAGCGCGCAAAGAAGGTGGTGGAGTCCGAGGGCGTTGCCCACGTCACCGCCACGTTCAACAACCTGCTGATCACCATCACCGACCTGCGCGGCAATACCCTGGTCTGGGGTTCCGCCGGCAAGGCCGGTTTCAAGGGCTCCAAGAAGTCGACCCCGTTCGCCGCAACGGTCGCCGCCGAGAACTGTGGCCGGGAAGCCATGAACCTCGGTCTGCGCCGGGTCCACGTCCGGGTGCAGGGTCCTGGCAGCGGCCGCGAGTCGGCCATCCAGGCACTGGCCTCGGTCGGTCTCCGGGTGGTATCGATCCGGGACGTCACTCCCATTCCTCACAACGGCTGCCGGCCGCCGAAGAAGCGGCGGGTCTGATCTATGTCGCGCTATACCGAAGCCAGCTGCCGTCAGTGTCGCCGTGAAGGCACCAAGCTGTTTCTGAAGGGCACCCGCTGCCTGACCGAGAAGTGCGCCGTCGAGCGCCGGGCCTATCCGCCGGGCCAGCACGGCCAGTCGACCGGCCGGCATCGCAAGGCGTCGGAATACGCCAAGCAGCTCCGGGAAAAGCAGAAGGTCAAGCGGATGTACGGCCTGACCGAACGCCAGTTCCGTAACACCTTCGACGCGGTCGCCCAGGAAGGCGGGGTCAAGGGCACTAACCTGCTCGTCGCGCTCGAGAGCCGGCTCGACAACATCGTGTACCGTCTGGGTTTTGCGGCCAGCCGCAAGGCAGCCCGCCAGCTGGTCCGCCACGGCCATGTCGAGATCAATGCCCACCGGGTCGACATCCCGTCGTTCCATGTCCGTCCGGGCCAGGAAGTTCGGGTCGCCACCGCCAGTCGTGAAAACGTCTCGGTCAAGCTGGCCCAGGAAGCGGCCACCCGTGGCGCGCCACTGGCGTGGCTCAATATCGATGCTGAAAAGGCCGCTGGCCGGGTGACCGAACGCCCGACCCGCGAGCAGATCCCGATCAACGCCCAGGAACAGCTCATCGTCGAGCTCTACTCGAAGTGACCATGACCATCGATCTGACTGGATTGGTTCGCCCGCACCTCGTCGAGATGACGAAGCGGGAGGATACCCCGAACTACGCCGAGTTCCGGCTGCAGCCGCTGGAGCGCGGGTTCGGGTATACGCTGGGCAATTCCCTGCGGCGCCTGCTGCTCTCCTCCCTCCGCGGTACCGCGGTGTGGGGCTTCCGGCTGGATGGCGTGGTGCATGAACATCAGACCGTTCAGGGCGTCCATGAGGATGTCCACCAGATTGTTCAGCGGCTCAAGGCGCTGACCCTGGTGCTGTCCGAGGACGTGGACGAGGCCGTGCTGACCATCAAGCGGGATGGCAAAGGCCAGGTTCACGCCCGTGACATCCAGCCCCACGGCGCGGTGCGGGTGGTCAACCCCGACCAGCTGCTGTTCACAGTCCAGGATGATCGCGACATCACCTGCGAGCTCTACATCAACAAGGGCCGCGGCTACGTCGAGTCGGAGCTGCATCCGACCGATCGCTCCTTCCCGGTCGATCTGGTCCGTATCGACGCCATTTACAATCCGGTTCGCCGCGCCAACTTCAGCGTGGCCGAGACCCGGGTTGGCCAGCGCACCGACTATGATCGTCTCACGGTCACCGTCGAGACCAACGGCACGGTGTCGCCCGAAGACGCCATTGCCTACGCGGCCGCTCTGGCCCAGGAACATTTCCGCCACTTCGTCGAGTTCGGCCGGGTACCGGCCGGGCGCCCCGAGTCGCTGCCGGCTCCGGCCGGCGCCCAGCGCCTCCGGGAGCGGCTGATCCGCAGCATCGACGATCTGGGCCTTTCGGTCCGGTCGCTCAACAGCCTCAAGAACAGCAACATCCGCACGCTGGGTGACCTCGTGAATTACACCGAGGAAGAGCTGCTCAAGGTCAAGAACGTCGGCGAGAAGGCGCTTAAGGAAATTGGCGACCTGCTCCGCCAGCAGGACCTGAATTTCGGAATGCAGTTCGAAGAGGTCGATGGTGAGTTCCGGGTAGTCAGCCCCGGCACCCCGCCCTCCATGCAGGCCGGCGTTTCCGGCACCGAGGAAGGCTGATGCGCCACCAGGCCAAGGGGCGGCAGCTCTCCCGCACCAGCACCCATCGCCGCGCCATGCTCAACAACATGGCCGCGAGCCTGTTCCTGCATGACCGGGTCGTGACCACCGAGGCCAAGGCCAAGGAGCTCCGGCCTTTTGCCGAGAAACTGATCACCCTGGCCCGCCGCGGCGATCTGCACGCCCGCCGGCTGGCCGGCCGCAGTCTCCGGGAGCGCGAGGCGCTGGCCCGGTTGTTCAGTGAAATCGGCCCGCGGTTCGCTGCTCGGCCGGGCGGTTACACCCGGATCCTCAAGCTGGGACACCGCCCCGGCGATGGCGCCGATGTGGCGCGCATCGAACTGCTGGCCGAGTGACGTTGTCGCGGGCATTCCGCAGCCGAAACGAAAGAAGGGGACCCGAGGGTCCCCGTTTTTTTAAACGGTCAGCGGCGGTGATTTGCTC
>JBEPVA010000029.1:0-24093 GCA_041691295.1 Gemmatimonadota bacterium | reverse complement strand
GGCGGGAGATGCCGGGCATATTGCCGCGGCCTCTGGCTGCCGGATGGACATCGCGGTCGATCTGCTGCCACTCCATCCAGAGGTGATCGCGGCGGCGGCCGCAGCAGGGATTTCCCCGCAGCTGTTTACCGCGACTGGCGGCGAGGATTACGAGTTGCTGGTCACGCTGCCTGCCAAATTCAACCAGGCCGCGGAATTCAGCAGTGCCACGGGACTCTCGCTGACGAGAATCGGCGCATGCGCTTCGGCCGCCGATGGCCGGCACGAGGCCGTGATCTCGCTCGGTGGCAAGCGGGTGGAGCTCCGGGGGTTTGACCAGTACCGATGATGGCATGGGTTCGTTTCCTCGTCAGCGGCATCGGCCTGACCACCTGGTATTCGTTGCAGGTTATCTGGGCGGCGGTCAACCGGGTCCCCAACGATCCCGACGGAGTGTACGACCGGATACCTCGGGACTGGGCCCGGGCGCTGATCGAGATCAACCAGATCGGTGTCGCGGTCGAAGGTCTTGAACTGATGCCGGCCGCCACTGCCTGCGTCTTTGCGGCCAATCACCTGTCGCTGGTCGACATTCTGGTCCTGCTGGACGTGCTCCCGGGCCGGCTGCGGTTCATGGCCAAGCGGGAGTTGAGTTATTACCCGCTGCTCGGTACCGCGCTCCGGGCTGCTCGACACATCTTGATTGATCGACAGGACCTGACTCGCGCCGTGGAGGCATACCGCGAGGCGGCCGAAGTGGTGCAAAGCGGGATGTCGGCCGTGGTGTTCGTGGAGGGGACCCGAAGCCGGGACGGCCGGCTGATGGAATTCAAGAAAGGGGCCTTTGTCCTGGCCATTGCCGCCGGGGTACCGATCGTCCCGGTGCGGATTGATGGCACCTTCCAGATGCTGCCGGCCGGCTCGCTGGCTTTTCGTCCTGGGCAAGCGCGGATCAGGATTGGCCCGCCGCTGTCGACCGAGGGACTTTCCTACGACGATCGGGACGCGCTGGTGGCCCGCTGCCGGGCCGAGATTGTCAGGCTCGAGGTGGCATGATGCCGGTCAGAAGTTCGATTGGTTTCCCCCCGTCGTTCCGTTACGTTTCCCGCGCGAGCATCGACCCTTTTTCACCTCCGTTGTGGACCCCATGAGCACCATCATCGAAGTCCGTGGTCGCGAAATTCTCGACAGCCGGGGCAATCCTACCGTCGAGGCAGAGGTCATCCTGTCCAGCGGTACCATGGGGCGGGCATCGGTGCCGAGCGGTGCCTCGACTGGCGAGCACGAAGCCGTCGAGCTCCGGGACGGCGATGGTGGCCGCTACCTTGGCAAAGGCGTGCAGAAGGCGGTCCAGAATATCAACGAGATCATCGGTCCGCGGCTCGAGGGCATGCCGGCTGAGGAGCAGGTCCTGGTCGACGAGGCGCTGATCGACCTTGACGGCACGCCCAACAAGAGCAACCTGGGCGCTAACGCGATGCTGGCGGTTTCCCTGGCTGGAGCCCGCGCCGCGGCCCAGGATTGCGGCCTGCCGCTCTACCGGTACCTCGGCGGACCGATGGCCCGGGTCCTTCCGGTGCCGATGATGAATATCCTGAACGGCGGCGCCCACGCCTCCAACAATGTGGACGCCCAGGAGTTCATGGTGGTGCCGATCGGCGCCGATGAATTCGGTGACGGGCTGCGGATGGGGGTGGAGGTGTTTCACGCCCTCAAGAAGGTCCTGACCAAGATGAAGCTCTCGACCGCCGTGGGAGACGAGGGTGGCTTTGCCCCGATGCTGCCGTCCAATGAGGCGGCGCTCGACGTGGTCATGGAGGCCATTCGCCAGGCGGGGTACGAGCCCGGCCGGGACATCGCGATCGCGATGGACGTGGCGGCCAGCGAGCTGTTCCAGGACGGCGAGTACGTCTTCAAGAAGGGCGATGGCAGCCGCCGGTCGGCCCAGGCCATGGTCGACCTCTACGCCGGGTGGGTCGACCGCTATCCGATCGTGTCGATCGAGGATGGACTGGCCGAGGACGACTGGGATGGCTGGAAGCTGATGACCGAGACCCTGGGCCAGCGGGTCCAGCTGGTGGGGGACGACATCTTCGTCACCAACGTCGACCGGTTGTCGCGCGGCATCGAGCAGACGGTGGGGAACGCGATCCTGATCAAGGTCAACCAGATCGGCACCCTGACCGAAACCCTGGAGTGCATCGACCTGGCCAAGGGAACCGGCTATGGCGTCGTGATCTCCCATCGCTCCGGCGAGACCGAGGACACCTTCATCGCCGACCTGGCCGTGGCCAGCGGGGCGGGGCAGATCAAGACCGGCAGCGCCAGCCGCACCGACCGGGTGGCCAAGTACAACCAACTGCTCCGCATTGCGGAGGCGCTCGGCGATATCGCTCACTACCCTGGCCGGGACCTCTATTCCCTGTGACCCGGTCTCGCTGGGCCGCCATCGCCGTCGTGGTGCTCGCCCTGATCTTCGCGCTGAACGCGGGGGAATACAGCACGCTGGACTGGTGGAAGGTTCGTCAACAGGAAAAACAGGAGCTGGCCACGGTCAAGGCGCTGCAGCACGCGGTGGATTCCCTCACTGACGTGCTGCACCAGGTGCTGACCAACCCCGCGACCCAGGAGCGGATAGCCCGGGAGCAATACGGCATGGTGCGGAACGGGGAGTTCCTCTACCGGGTCGTGCCTGATGACAGCGCCAGAGAGCGGTAAGGCGGTAGCCGGAAGATCGTTGGGAATGGCTTGAGTTCAGGGCCTCAACTCGATAGGATTGTGGCCCGTTAATCCGGTGCGCGGGCAGCGAGTCGTGGCGTTGGGCATCCCTCCTTGATGCATCCCGGGTTAGGTCGTTTGGCAGGGTAGCTCAGCTGGTTAGAGCACGGCACTCATAATGCCGGGGTCGCGGGTTCGAGTCCCGCCCCTGCTATGTCCGCAGATTGCGTCCGCAGATTGCTCTGATTTGAAATGGATTCTGGGGAACGTTCGGAGATGTTGGCGCCTTGACGGGAGGCGCACCACCCTCGCTCGACTCTCGATCCCCGACCCTCGTTCCTCGACCCCAGACCTTCTCGTAGTACCCACTTCAAATTCAATTGATCAGCGGACCCAGGCCGCTCCGCTCAGATCGATCCGCCATACCGGCCCGGTATACAACGGTCCCCTGACCCGCACCACGGTCGGCGCCTGCTCGGTGTCGATCCAGAGCTCGGTGTCCGGTGGCAGCTTGCCCAGCAACTTGGCAAAGAATCCCTTGACCGTGCCCAATTCCGGCTTGAGAGCCCAGTGCGCCAGCGCCTCGGCGTGGGCTCCCACCATGACGGAATCCTTACCAGCATATCCGATCCGCAGGCCGATCAGCATCGGCTTTGGCGTAAAGGCGACCAGGTGCACTGTGATCGTATCGCCAGCCCGGAGATTCTTGGCGACGATCAGCGGCAGGCCATTGGCCAGGTCCGCCGGCGCGTCCACGGCTCCCTCCGCGTGATCGGTCTTGCCGTCATCATGGGAAGTCCAGGTGACCTCATACTTCCCACCGGCGTTCAGCCTGGCATCGAGGTCGAACGGAAAGGCAGGCCCCCGTTGCACCAGGCGATAGGACTTGAGGCGGAGCTGCCGATGCTGGGTGAACTCGACTGTTTCCTCAAACCGGGAGCCGTCACGGAAGAAGAACCGGAGGAGACTCTCAATGGTGCTGTCCCTCGGGACCTGGATTAACTCTCCGTGAGCCAGCCGAACGCCAGAATCCGAGCGCAATTCCAGGAAGCCGTGGACCACCCCTTCACTGTAGCGGACCGGGACGATCCCATCAGGCTGCGGTACCACCTGAGCCAGTGCGGCTGAGCTGGTCAGCCCACAGAACGCGCCAAGTGTGGCAAGGGTGCGGGGTGAGAACCGAAGGCGAATGGCCATGCGAGCAATAGAGCGCGGTTACCCGTCAGGGGTAACCCCGCAAAATGGGCTACCCCAATCGGGGTAGGGCAAGGTCATGCTCGTTTCCAGACCGTCGGATCCCAGCAGAAAGTGCGGCACGGTACACGGAAGATGCGCCAGCGGCCAGTGATGAACCAGGCGCTGGCACAGCCAAGGATTGATCGCCGATGTCATCGCTGAACCAGTGCTTGTCGAGGTTCAGCCGGGAGGAGCGAGCCCCGCTCGCGATGAGGTCCAGCGGGAGGGCGGCCCAAGACCGATGGATTCAGCTCAGGCCCCGGACCTAGCTCCTTGGACCCGGATCCCTCATGCGGTCTCTAGTCCCTTTCCCGCTCGGACGACTGATGGTAACCGAGTAGATCTTGCGCGAGGTTTCGCCACTGGAGGTGCGGCAACGGAGCTGGCGCCCGTCCGCTCCTCTGGATCCAGTTCAGGGAGGGACACGGAAGCCATGGAGGACGGAAGCGCCGCACGAGTGCCCGAGCCCGAGGTCCCGGGTGAATCAGCGTCCATTCGGGCCCCGGCTGCGGTCGCGCCCGGACAGGGCACCCCGATCCGGTTGGGGAACGATTCACTGATCCTGCTGTCATCGACCGCATTCGACTCCTCGCGGATGTTGTGGGAAACCGAGGAGCTCAACAGCGCCTCCCCGGAAAAAGCCGCTGCCACAATCGAACTCGTCTGCGCCAACCTGCGCGTTGGGCTTGGACGGTGGATCGGGGCCGACGGCTATCGGGTGCTGCTTGAGCGTGTCCTGGCCGAGGCCGGGATCCCATTCCCCGAACTGCGCAACTTCCATTGTCTTGCCGAGGGCGATGGCGAGGGCGAAGTCCTTGCCGCCATTCGCGCGACTGGCGCCGAGCGGATCATCGACGCCTTTGCCACCCAGGTCGCGTGGTTGATCCACCTGCTGAGCCAGTTGATCGGCGAGGAGATGGCCCATCTGCTGGTGGAGCAGGCTTGGATGGCCACGCCGTCCCGCCCCCCCGCAGCACCAGTTTCCAGGAGTGCGTCATGACAAAAGGGACCTTGGCCCGCAAGCGGTCGGTACGATCCGTCAAGCTTCCATTGCTGCCGACGGGAGTCCCCGGGTTGGATACGGTGATGGGGGGCGGACTGCCGGAGCTGTCGTTCAACCTGATTGTCGGGGGTCCGGGTGGTGGCAAGACAACCATGGCGATGCAGCTCATGTTCACCAACGCCACCGCTGCCCGGCCGGGCTTGTACATCACCCTGCTGGGCGAGCCGGCCATCAAGATGCTGCGCTACCAGCAGCAGTTCGAGTTCTTCGACCTCAAGCGGCTGGGCTCGGAGGTGCATCTCGTCAACCTAGGCGCGCAGGTGCTGGCCGGCGATCTGGATGCCGTCCTGGCGCGAATCATCGAGGAAGTGGGCCGGCTCCGGCCCGGCATCGTGGTCATCGATTCATTCCGGAGCCTGATCCCGCTGGTGGCCTCGCCGGATGGCGAAACCAGTGCCTTTGAACGATTCGTGCAACAGCTCGCCCACCAGTTGGCGAGCTGGCAGATCACCTCGTTCCTGATTGCGGAATATGCCGAGCAGGAGCTGGGCAATCCACTGTTCACGGTGGCCGATGGGGTGCTGTGGCTGTTCCAGGCGGTAGACCAGAATTCGGTGGTCCGCAAGCTCCAGGTCCTCAAACTTCGCGGGATGTCGAGCATGCCCGGGCTGCACACCCTCCGGATCACCGAACGCGGAGTCCAGGTCTTCCCGCGAATGATCGAGCGGCAGAAGCATCGCCCGGTGACTACCAGCCAGCGGGTGTCCATCGGCGTACCCGGGTTGGACCAGTTGATGGGTGGAGGGATTCCGAAGGGGAATTCAGTGCTCCTGGCGGGCCCGACCGGATCCGGCAAGACCACCTTTGCCACGCAATTCATCGCGGAAGGACTGCGCAACGAGGAGCCCTGCGTCATCGCGGTTTTCGAGGAACATCCCGATGACTACCTGGAGCGGGCTAACCGGTTCGGTACCAGCTTCACGGACGCGGTCCGGAACGATCTGCTTCGGATCATCTACCTCCGGCCGCTGGATCTATCGGTGGATGAAGCACTGGAAGAGATCCTCGATGCCACCAAACAGATCGGGGCATTACGGGTGGTCATCGATTCGACCTCCGGGCTCGAGATGGCCCTGGCTCCAACCTTCCGGGAAGACTTCCGCGAATCGCTCTACCGTCTGGTCAGCACCCTGACGGGCATCGGCGTCACCATGCTGCTCACGGTCGAGGTCACCGAGGGGCTCGGACGGCTGCAGTTGACCAATGACCGGGTCTCATTCCTGAGCGACGTCATCCTGATGCAGCGCTACGTGGAGATGGAGGGCCGCCTGAGCAAGGTGCTGTCGATCGTGAAAATCAGGGGCAGCAGCCATTCGCTTGACTTCCTGCCTTACGACATCACGTCCAACGGGGTGCTGCTCCGCGGGCTGCTGCACAACTATGACGGGATACTCAGTGGTACGCCGGTCCGGCAGTCCCGCCGCTCCGCGGTGTATCCGGGGCTGACCGAGCGGGAGGTGATGGTGCTCGAAACGCTGACCCGGTTCGGGTCGGTGTCGGTCAAGGCGATCGCCGAGAGCACGGGGCTCCTGGCCGGAGACTTGGCGCCGATTCTGGACCGGCTCACCGATCTCGAGTACGTCAGCCACAAGAAAGCCAACTATGAGCCCGTCGCCCGGTCGAATGGGTCGTAATCCGGGCTTGCTAGGCCGCGTGGCCAGGCGCCCGCTGGCCCCCGATCCGGGCCAGGCAGCGGGGGAGCTCGAGGACCGGTACAACCTCCTGGTGGAACACTCGCCAGATGGGATCCTGATTCACGACGGCGTGCGGATCCTGATGGCCAATGTCGCTGCGGCGCGGCTGGCTGGCGTCGCCGACTGGCACGAGCTCGTCGGTCGGCCGATCGACGCATTTCTGAATCCGCCCTACCTCAAGGGAGTGGCCCATCAGCTGGTCCTGAATGCCTCGGTGGACTTTGCTCCCGCGGTCCGGGACGATTTTCGGCGCCTCGACGGCTCGATGGTCGAGGTCGAGGTGACCGCGATCCCGTTCGTGGAGCATGGGCATCCCTCGGCGCACCTGGTCATCCGGGATATCACCGATCGGCTCGAGGCCCAGGAGCAGGCCAGGCAGGCGGAGAAACGGCTGGTCGAAGGCCAGAAGCTCGAGGCGATCGGGTTGGTGGCGGGCGGGGTCGCGCATGAAGTCAACAACATGATGGTCGTGGTACTTGGCGCCTGCGAGTTCCTGCTGACCGACGAGGCCTCGCCGAGTGACCAGCGTCGTGACCTGCAGGCCATCCAGAAAGCGGCTGGTCGTGCGGCCGCGCTGACCCGTCAATTGCTGGCCTTCGGCCAGCGCGCCGTGCACTCGCCGTGTGCGGTGAATCTGGATGACCTGGTCCGCGCCTTGGCGCCGACAGTTCAGCGGCTACTCGGAGATGGGAGGCAGTTGAGCCTGTCACTGGGCGGGCCGCTCGATGTGGTGATCGACAGCGGGCAGTTCGAGCAGGTCATCGTCAACCTGGCACTCAACGCCCGGGATGCCATGCCTGGTGGCGGCATCATTGCCATGACGACGGCCAGGCTCGAGGCCCAGGCTGGATTCCGAGCCTACTCCGGGACGATTGCGCCGGCGGGGATCTACGGCATCGTCACGGTCTGCGATACCGGAACCGGGATAGAGGCCGCCACCCTGGCTCGGCTGTTCGAACCATTCTTCACGACCAAGCCGATCGGGGAGGGCACTGGGCTCGGCCTGGCGGCCGTGTACGGAATCATGGAACAGAACGGCGGGTACATCTCGGTCGAGACCCGGCTGGGTGAGGGCACCACCTTCACCCTGTATTTCCCGCTGCGGCCTGCCGCAGTGCCGGACGTCCCGGCGGAGGTCTGTCGTCCGCATGCGCCGGTCGCCGCGGTGGCGGGCGCATCCATTCTGGTCGTGGATGACGAACCGGCAGTCCGAACGATCACTGCGCGAATGCTCCAGACTGGGGGCTACCGCACCCGGCAGGCGATCGATGGGGCCGCAGCCCTGGAGTCGATTGCCCGAGATGGGCCGCCGGACCTGGTGCTCTCGGATCTGATGATGCCTGGCCTCGGCGGTGCCGAACTGGCGCAGCGCCTGAGCCTGGGGTGGCCTGATCTTCCAATTTTGCTGATGTCAGGCTATTCGGCCAGCAGCCTCGAGGCGAAGACTCGACTCGGCCCGAACGTTTTATTGATGCAAAAGCCGTTTACCCGTGATGAACTGCTGGGCCTGGTCGCCAGTATCCTCGCCCAGCACGGAATCGCCCGCGCGGCATATTAGGCCCAAGGCGGCTCACCTCGAGACTCGCCACATGCCGAGTGGCCCGGAACATCCAGCCGCCTCGTTCCCCTCCTTTATACCAGTAGAAGACCCGCAGCCTTCTTTCACCGCCTGACTTCTCCGGAGGGTGTCAGTACCAAATCGTGAATCCGGCCAGATGCCGCGCTGGGCGGCCTGGATCGGGATCCCGTTGTGCCGGATTGGTGACCTGGTCGAGCCAGTGGCCTCAACCTGATTTGACATCAACCGATTTTCGAGCATCTGCGACAGGCGGCACAGGATGAGGCACCGGCCGGTGACGCTAATCCGGCGACCAAATTTTGAGGACAGACTGGAGCAGGTCGAGCAGGCGGGCGCTGATACATTCGCCAGCGACATCCAGATTGCACTGCGATGACCCCCGGGCTCTGTCCAGCATCGTGGTTGTACACCTTTGTTGACAGAAGCGATTTCGACCGCTAAGCTCTCGCCAATGAAGGGCTTAGAGCAGTCTTTCGGTGCGAGGGTCAGCGCCTTGGCCGAGGCCGACAGCCAAACGGTGGCCGCGATTATCACCTCGGCAGCTGACATCGCGCTGGTCCTCGATGACCACGGGGTCATCCGCGATATAGCCCTGGGCAATAATGATGGCACCCTGGAAGAGACGACCACCTGGCTGGGTCAGGGCTGGGCCGCGACGGTCACCCTTGAAAGCCGGGGCAGGATCGCTGAAATGCTGTCGGAAGTCGCCAGCACCGGTCTCTCGCGGCGCCGGCAGGTCAATCACTCTTCCGCCATTGGACCGGATATTCCGGTCGTCTATACCGCCATTCGCCTCGGAAAGAGCCACCACTGCGTCGCCATCGGGCGGGACCTCCGCGCTGTCGGTCAACTGCAGCAGCGGCTGGTCGAGGCCCAGCAGTCACTGGAGCGTGACTATTGGCGGATGCGCCATGTCGAGACCCGCTACCGGCTCCTGTTTCAGCTATCCACCGAGGCCGTCCTGGCCGCGGATGCCGCGACGCTCAAGGTGGTCGAGGCCAATCCAGCAGCCGGCAAGATGTTCGGACTCGTTCCCAAGCGGCTGATCGGTCGGGTCTTTCCGTTTGATCTCGAGCGGGATAGTGAGCAGGCGGTCGATCAGCACTTGACCCAGGTGCGGACCAGTGGACTGGCCGGGGAAATAACCGTGAAGCTGGCGGCCAGTGGCCAGGCGTTCCGATTCTCTGCCGCGCTGGTTCGGCAGGACCCCGCGTCGCTGTTGCTGATCCGCTTCCTTCCATTAGATGCTCCATCGGCCGACGGGGCCGATGAGGACCACGGCTTCCGACTGGTGCACCTGCTCCAGGCAGCGCCTGATGGTTTTGTTATGGCCGATCTCGAGGGCAAGGTGCTCGTCGCCAACCGGGCCTTTCTGGACCTGGCCCAGCTGGCCACTGAGGCGCAGGCTCGGGGACAGCCAATCAGTCGCTGGTTGGGCCGGCCGGGTGCGGACCTTCCCGTGCTGCTGACCACCATCAGGGAGCATGGAGTGGTCCGGCTCTTTTCCACCGT
Source organism: Gemmatimonadota bacterium (assembly GCA_041691295.1). Taxonomy (GTDB): domain Bacteria; phylum Gemmatimonadota; class Gemmatimonadetes; order Gemmatimonadales; family GWC2-71-9; genus DATEHG01. The sequence goes on along the minus strand of JBEPVA010000029.1, from coordinate 14,312 downwards.
GATCCATGGCGAATTCGGTTCGACGGCAGAAGTTGAACTGTCAGCGGTCGCGGCACCGGACGGCGATCCGCCCTGTCTCGGCTTGACCATTCGGGATGTCGGTCGCCGGTTGGACAGCGGACCGCAGGGAGCCCGTGACTTGACCCGCGCGGTGGAGCAACTCACCGGGCTGGTCGGCCGGGTTTCGCTGCGCGATCTGGTGCGGGACACCACAGACCTGGTTGAACGCCATTTCGTTGAGGCGGCCCTCGGTCTCACCGGCGACAACCGGACCTCGGCTGCTGAGGTACTCGGGATCAGCCGGCAGAGTCTGTACGTCAAACTGCGACGTTATAACCTTGGCGCCCCGGAGCCCCCATCCGGACCCGAAAAGTCCTGACCCAACGGAGTCACCTCGATTGGCTAGATCATCGATCCTGGCCTATTCACCGGACAGCTGGGCGGTGCGCTGGTGGAAGCACGGATCGATCTCTGGCGGGGCCGGCCTGACCTCCGGAGAGTGGACCTTTGGGGCCACGTCGGCAGCCGGCTGGCCAGGTTCGATGGCAATCCCGAACTTACCGCCCCGGTACTGGCCACTGCCGACCTTACCCCGCATGGAGACTGGCGAAGGCTGCGTGAGGCCAAATTTTCGGCGCCCGGCCCTGACGCGCTGGTTGCCTCGGAGAGTGAGAACGATGCCGCGACCTTCAGCGCCCCTTCCACACGCTGATCAGCCGGGGCTGCGAGTCGCGGCCTGCGCCAGGTCCATGTTCAACAGGAAGGCATCCCTAGCCTCGGCGATCACGCCGTCCGCGGCCTCGGGACTGAGCGGCAGAGCATCCAGCAGCGCGCGATAGTTCTGCTTGAAGGCGTTGGCATCCGGGATGCCGGGGAATTCGTAGAATGCCAGGCCGGTGCCACTGTCCAGACTCAGCGACTCGCCGATGAGTTTCTTCAGCATCTGGCCGCCGGAGAGATCGCCGAGGTAGCGGACGTAGGCGTGGGCTGCCAGCCGCTCGGGATGGTCAGTCTCGGCTGCGTTGATCCGGTTGACATAGGCGGAGGCGGCCGCGCTGGGCTTGAGCGCCGTGCTCCAATCCGGGCCGTGCAGCGCCGTCAGGTCATCAGCCAGGGATTGTGCGCGGTCGAGTTCCGGAAAGCGGAGCGGCGCGAGCACCGGATGGGCGCGGGTCCGGTCCAGCGAGCGCTCCATGGCCGCGTAGACCGCATGTAGGTCGCGAATGAAGCGGAGATAGTCATCCCGCTTGAGCCGGCGGTGCAGCATGTCGGCCACGATACCGGTGCGCTCGGCGCTGTGGTGCGCCGGAGCGGTATCTTCGCGAAGGCGGACCGAGAGGGGTCGAGACATAGGGCTCAGCTTTCGGGGGTGTGCCGGCAGCCGCGGATCAGGTCGATGCTCCAGCCCGGCCTCAGCGCGAGTGCCACAAGTATGGCACCTGAAGTCCCAAGCTAATCGGAACCGAGGAGGTCTACTACCGCGATGCCTGCATTGCTTCGTCTTGCCGTCCTGGCTGACCTGCCGGTCCTGGCACCACTGTTCGATGACTACCGGCAATTCTATAACTACCCCGCCGATCTGGAGTTGGCCACTCGATTCCTGCGCGAGCGGCTGGGCCGAGGTGAGTCCACGGTTTTCCTGGCCGTCGATGAAACGACCGGCGAAGCGATCGGATTCACCCAGCTTTACCCGACCTTCTGTTCCACCTCGGCCGCTCCGCTGCTCGTGCTCTACGATTTGTATGTGGCCCCAGCGGGGCGCGGACGCGGCATCGGCCGGCGCCTGATGGAACGGGCCCACGAGTTTGGCCGCCAGAACGGATTCAAGCGGGTCATGCTGCAGACCGCCCATACCAACACCACCGCTCAGGCGCTGTATGAATCGATGGGCTACCGGCTGGATTCCGATTTCCGGGTCTACGAGTTGCCGCTGTAGCGCCGGCCCTTCAGGGAAACCGGGCGACCACGACTCGCGTACGCAGCCTCACCTCTTACCGGCTTCAATCGACGCAATGCGCCTTGCCTGCCTGAGCCTCATCCTGTCGGTCCGCGTCCTCGCCGCCCAGCAAGCTCCCGTTCCGCCGTTCCAGCTCACCGTCAGCTCGATCATGCGAGGCCCCGAACTGGTGGGTCGGGCGCCGAGCGACGTGCATTGGAGCGCGGACGGGCGGTGGATCTATTTCGCGTGGCTGCCGGCTGGCTCGGCCTGGAGTGCGCCGTTGCGACTGTTCCGGGTTCTGGCGCAGGCGGGAGCAGTTCCGGAATCTGTCTCGGCCGTGCTGCGCGATTCGGTAGGACCCGCGATAGCCGACGGACCGCTGTCTCCCGACCGCAGCCGACGCGCGGTGGCATATCAGGGCGATCTCTACCTCGTGGCCCAGCCATCGGGCCGGGTCACTCGTTTGACCGAGACGACCGAGCAGGAATCAAATCCGGCCTGGGCTGCCGATGGCAGGGAAATCTTCTTCAACAGCCGCGACAACGCCTTTGCGCTGAACCTGGCAACGAACTCATGGCGGCAGCTGACCGACCTGCGGGCGGGTCCTGCCCCGGTCGTCGACACCGGCCGGACTCCGCAGCGGCGCTGGCTCGAGTCACAGCAGAAGGAGCTGTTCGACGCCGTTCGGGTGAGGGTGACGGCGGACAGCGCGGCCAAGGCGGAGCGCCAGCTCGCCGATGCCAAACGCCCCGCAGTGGTCTACCTGGAGAAAGGAGAGAGCGTGACTCACCTGTCGGTGGCACCCGACGGCAAGAGTGCGCTGCTAATCACCACCCGGTCCACCGATGCGTCGCGGCCCACCCGGATTCCGGAATACGTTACCCTGAGCGGGTATACCGAAGATGCGGAGAGCCGGCTCAAGGTAGGTGACAGCCTGCCGGGTGGCCGGATCGGCGTGATCCGACTGCCGCAGGATTCGATCACCTGGCTGCGCCCTGATCCCGCCGATAGTACCCACCTGCCAGCCGCCATCGCTCCGCTGGGCTGGGACCCGGATGGGCGGGGCGCATTGGTCATGGTGCTGAGCGCCGATTATAAGACCCGGTATCTCGAGCGCATCAGTACTGACTCCACGCACCCGCAGCTGCTCGATCGGCTGCAGGACAGCGCCTGGGTCGACGGGCCCTGTGCCTTCTGCGGCGGCTGGCTGCCAGGCGGGAAGCTGTGGTTCGTGTCGGAAGCGGATGGGTGGGCCCACCTGTACACGGTGAACGCCGAGGGCGGAGGCAGGCGGCAGCTGACCAGCGGGAATTGGGAGGTCCGCGAGGTCACACTGTCGCCGGACCGGTCCACCTTCTGGCTGCACACCTCGGAAGCGTCATTGGCGGAGCAGCAGTTCTACCGGATACCGATCGGTGGTGGCGCCAGGGTACGGCTGACCTCGCGGACCGGCGGGCACGAGGTGACAATGTCACCGGATGGTCAGCAGCTGGCCGACATCTTTTCGCAGGCCAATCGCCCGCCCGAGTTGTTCATCCAGGACGCCAAGCCGGGGTCGGCCATGCGGCAGCTGACGGTTTCGCCGACTGCCGAGTGGTTGAGCTATCGGTGGCGCGACCCGGAACTGCTGAGCATTCCAGCCTCTGATGGGGTCCTGGTGCCGGCCCGGATCTACCGGCCACAGGAATTCGGTGCCACCCCAAACGGGGCCGCGATTCTCTTTGTACACGGGGCGGGGTACCTGCAGGATGTGACCCGCACGTGGTCGTACTACTACCGCGAATACATGTTCCATCACCTGCTTGCCACTCGCGGCTACACGGTGCTGGAGCTCGACTACCGCGGTTCGGCGGGATACGGCCACGACTGGCGTACCGCCATCTACCGCCACATGGGCGGCCGTGACCTGGCGGACCAGGTCGATGGGTCCCATTGGCTGACGGCGCAGTATGGCATCCCGGCATCCCGCATCGGTATCTATGGAGGCAGCTACGGAGGGTTTATCACTCTGATGGCGTTGTTCACGGCGCCCGAATCATTCGGGGCCGGAGCGGCGCTGCGGAGTGTGACGGACTGGGCTCACTACGATCAATCCTACACCGGGCAGATTCTCAATACTCCGGCCACGGACTCGCTCGCCTATCGGCAATCCTCGCCGATCTACTTTGCCGAAGGGCTGCGGGCGCCCCTGCTGATGGCGCACGGGCTCAAGGATGACAATGTCCATTACCAGGACATCATCCGGCTGACCCAGCGATTGATCGAGCTGCACAAGACGGGTTGGGAGCTGGCCACCTATCCGGTGGAAAGTCATGGATTCGTCAGGCCAGATTCCTGGACCGACGAATATACCAGAATACTGGCATTGTTCGATGCCAGCCTGCCGACGCGACATTAGAATCCGGCGACGGCTGGTCTCCGTCCTTGTCGCTTGCGTCACCGAGGGCCAAATTACGGCCCTGGTTTGCTGATTGATTTCTGGCCACTCAACCGAGAGTCATCGATGCGTTTCGTTCGTCCGTTTCTGATTGCCGCCACCTTCCTCGGTTTGACGTCCATCACCACCGTGGCTCAGCAGGCGCCGGCCGCCCCGCCAGCCAAGCCTGCGGCCAGGCCGGCAGCCAAGCCAGTGGTCAGGCGCGCCGCCAAGTCGGCGCCACTGGTACCGGGGCCATCGGTTGAAGGCATCACCGAATACAACTTGCCGAACGGTCTTCGGGTCCTGCTCTTTCCCGACCAGTCCAAGCCGACCACTACGGTGAACGTCACCTACCTGGTCGGCTCCCGCCACGAAGGCTACGGCGAGACCGGGATGGCGCATCTCCTCGAACACATGCTGTTCAAGGGCTCGCCAAAACACCAGAATGTGCCGCAGGAATTCTCCGATCACGGCGCCAACTGGAACGGCTCCACCTGGTTCGATCGCACCAACTACTTCGAGACCTTCTCGGCGTCCGACACCAACCTGGCCTGGGCCCTCGATCTCGAGGCCGAGCGGATGGTCAACAGCTATGTGGCCAAGAAAGATCTGGAAACCGAATTCAGCGTGGTGCGGAACGAATTCGAACTGGGCGAGAACAACCCCGGCAATATTCTCGAAGAGCGGGCGATGTCGACCGCCTTTCTGTGGCACAACTACGGCCATTCCACCATCGGGGCCCGGTCGGACATCGAGCAGGTCCCGATCGAGCGGCTGCAGGGGTTCTATCACCGGTACTACGAGCCGGACAACGCAGTCCTCGTGGTAGCCGGCAAGTTCGACCAGCAGCGGGCCCTGGCGGTGATCCAGCAGAAGTTCGGGGCCATTCCCCGGCCGGACCGCAGTGGGGTGCTCAAGATTTATCCGACCTACACCCTCGATCCGACCCAGGACGGCGAACGCAGCGTGACCCTGCGCCGAGTGGGTGATGTGCAGGTGGCCCTGGCCATCTATCATGTGCCGTCCGGCATTCACCCCGATTTCCCGGCCGTCGATGTCCTCACTCGCGTGCTGGGCAGTGCCCCTTCCGGCCGACTGTACAAGGCCCTGGTGGAAACGAAGAAGGCGGCCGATGTGTCGGCCTCCAACTATCAGTTGCGGGAGCCCGGAGTCCTGATCACCACGGTCCAGGTTCGCAAGGAAGACTCCCTGCCGGCGGCTATGGCCGCGATGCAGGACGCCATCCAGAGTGTGATCACCACGCCACCGACGTCGGAGGAGGTCGAACGCGCCAAGACGGCCATCCTCAAGCAGATCGACCTGACGCTCGACAACAGCCAGCGGGCGGCGCTCGAGCTCTCCGAATGGGCCTCACTCGGCGACTGGCGGATGCTGTTCCTCCATCGCGACCGGGTCCGGGCGGTCACCGCGGCGGATGTGGCCAGAGTGGCCGCGGCCTACCTCAAGACCAGCAACGTCACCTATGGTCAGTTCATCCCCACCGCCAAGCCGGACCGAGCCGAGATTCCGGCCACGCCCGATGTCATGGCGCTGGTCAAGGACTACAAGGGCGACACGGCGCGCGTGGTCGGGGAGGTGTTCGACCCATCGCCGGGGAATATCGAGAGCCGCACCATCCGTGGAGCGCTCAGCACCGGGATGAAGCTGGCCTTCCTGCCCAAGAAAACCCGGGGCCAGACGGTCAATGTCAGCATGACACTGCGGTTCGGTACTCTGGATGCCGTCAAGGGCAAGACCGCCGCGGCCGACATCGCGGCGGACATGCTGATGCGCGGCACCCGCAGCAAGAGCCGGCAGCAGATCAAGGACGCCTTTGACCAGCTCAAGACCAATGTCTCGATTGGCGGCGGAGCCACCTCGGTGCAGATCCGGATGGAGACGACCCGGCCGAACCTGGTCGAGTCTCTCAAGCTCCTGGCCGAGGTGCTGCGCGATCCGGCTTTCGACAGCAAGGAATTTGATGAGCTCCGGCAGCAGAACCTGGCCGGCCTCGACGAACAGAAGTCGGATCCGATCGCCCAGGGTTCGGCCGCGTACCAGCGCTACCTCAACCCCCGTGACAAGGGCGATCCCCGCTACACCTCGACCCCCGAAGAGCAGATCGCCGACTACACCAGCGTCACCGTCGAGCAGGCTCGCCAGTTCTACACCGAGTTCTACGGCGCCGAGAATGGGCAGTTGGCGGTAGTGGGAGACTTTGACACCGCCGAAATCCAGGCCCTGGCCGCGACCCTGTTCGGCAATTGGCGCGGTGGCCAGCCCTACGCCCGGATCGGTTCGTCGTACCGGGACATTTCGGCCACCACGATTTCACTCGAAACGCCGGACAAGGCCAACGCCTTTTTCCTGGCCGGCAGCAATATCGACGTCCGGGATGACAACCCGGATTACCCGGCGCTGGTGCTGGCCAACTACATCCTGGGTGGCGGAGCGCTGAACAGCCGCCTGGCCATGCGGATCCGGCAGAAAGAGGGGATCAGCTACGGCGTGGGATCGAATGTCAGCGCCAGCGCGCTGGATTCGGTGGGTTCCTTTACCACCTACGCCATCTATGCTCCGGAGAATGTCAATCGGCTCGAAACGGCATTCAAGGAGGAAGTCGACCGGGCCATGAAAGACGGGCTGACCGAGGAAGAGGTGCAGAAGGCCAAGCAGGGATGGCTGCAGAACGAGCAGGTGCGGCTGGCGCAGGATGGCCAGCTGGCGGGTCAGCTTGCCACCGATCTGAACATCAACCGCAACCTCTCCTACGACGCCGAGTTCGAGCGCAAGGTCGGCGATCTCACGCTGGAGCAGGTCAACGGGGCGCTCCGCAAGTACATCGATCCCAGCAAGATCACGATCGTGAAGGCCGGTGATTTTGCCAAGCGGGCCGCGCCAGCCAAGCCATAGGCCTCCAGCCCTGAGCCATACGCCGACGCTACATCGCTTATGGCTTCAGGCTTACGGCTTCAGGCTCACGCGAGGTACCCTGAGTCATGACCGCACCGTTCTACTATCGCCTGACCAACGGCATGCGGATCAGCGTCCGCCCGCAGTTCATTCCCGAACGCTCGCAGCCGGCGGCGGGGGAGTTCGTGTTTGCCTACACTGTCCGGATCGAGAATGTCGGCATCGTTACCGCCCAGCTGCTCAGGCGCCGCTGGCTGATCCACGACTCGATCGGCGAGGACCAGGTCGTCGAGGGTGACGGCGTAGTCGGCCAGCAGCCCGTGCTGGCTCCGGGCGGGGTCCACCAGTACCAGAGCTTCTGTGTGCTGCGCTCGCAGTCAGGGCATATGGAAGGCCAGTATTTCTTCGAGTCCGACGACGGCCGCGCCTTTGCCGCCGATATCCCCCGATTCCTCCTCGATGCCAGGGCCGCGACGGGGCCGATGCACTAGCCTCGTTGGATCGTTCCCCGCCGTACCACCGATTATCTTTGGGTCATGCCATTGCTGGCCCGCTTTCTCCCTCATCTGGCTGGATTCAATCTTGGCCCCCGCCGGGCATTGGTTGCCGTAAGCGGTGGCACCGATTCACTGGTGCTGCTCGACCTGCTGGCCCGTTCCCGGGCCGAGCACGGGCTCGACCTGCTGGTGGCGCACGCCGATCATGGCATTCATCCGGATAGTGCCGAGATCGCGGGACGGGTGGCGGCTGTGGCGGCCGCCCTCGAACTGCCTTTCGAGTCGGCCGCTCTCGGCTTGGGTCCTGAGGCCAGTGAAACGACGGCGCGCGAGGCCCGCCATGGCTGGCTGGAGTCGTTACGCCGGGATCGTGGAGCAGCCTGGCTGCTCACGGCCCACCATTCGGACGACCAGGCCGAAACCGTCCTCATGCGGCTGCTGCGCGGCTCCGGCCCCGCGGGACTGGCGGCCATGGCCGATCGCGAAGGAGCCCTGATTCGGCCACTGCTGCAGTACAGCCGGGCTGACCTGGTGGACTACGCCTGCGAGCGTGATATCGCCGGCTGGGACGACCCGGCCAATCGTGATCCCCGGTTCATGCGCAGCTGGCTGCGCCACGAAATCCTGCCGCTGATCCGGGCCCGACTGCCGCAGGTCGACCGGGACCTCATCCAGGCAGGCCGGCAGGCCGCCGTCGATCGGTCGGCCTGGGCCCAGCTGCTCGATGGGACCCCCGAGCTCGACTGGCAGCACGAGGCTGATGGCGCGTCCATTTCCCTTGAAGGACTGCTGGCCTGGGACGGGCCGCTGGCGTTGCGATTGCTTTCCGCCATGGGCCGGAGACTCGGGACGGTTCTGGGCCCGAATCGGTCGGGCCGGATACTTAACCTGGCCCGGAGCGGGGTCAGCGGTGCCGTGATCCAGCTCGGTGGGGGCTGGCGGGCCGAGCGGGCGTTTGAGCGGATTCGCCTGGTTCAGGCTGTTCAGGCCCCAGCAGCGGCCGCCCTGACCATCGAAGGGGCGACCGGATCGGCAATCTGGGGCTCGGAATGGGTCCTGGACTGGCGCCGTGAGGAGGCGCCAGACCACCAGGACCGCAACGGTTTGAGCGCATGGTTCATCCCTGAAACAATGACCGTCCGGCGGTGGCTGGCCGGCGAACGAATTCAACCGCTGCGGGGTAGGGGACAGAGGCTCCTCGCCCGGTGCTTTCAGGATGCCAGGATCCCGCGGTCGCGCCGGGAGCGATGGCCGGTGCTGGAATCGGGTGGCAGGCTGCTCTGGGTACCCGGTGTCTGCCGGTCCGGGGAACTGATGCCTGCTCCTGGGCAGGCGGCCCTCAGGGTTGAAGCGCGTGGCCGTTGAGCCGGGACAGGGAGGCGGGGCATTGTATACCGTGGTCTACGATGCGGCGACGCTAGCCCGGCGGGTGGCGGAATTGGGCAAGGCCATCACCGAGGCGTATCCGGATGGTGAGTTGCTGGTGCTCGGGCTGCTCAAGGGCAGCTTCGTCTTCCTGGCCGACCTGGTCCGCCAGATCGACCGGCCGCTCCAGGTCGATTTCCTGGTGCTGAGTTCCTATGGAGCCGAGACGGTCTCCAGCGGTCATGTCCGGCTGCTGTACGATCCGGCGGTTTCGGTGGCGGGAAAACATATTCTGGTCGTTGAGGATATAATTGATACCGGCCGGACCTTGGCCCACCTGATGGATCTGCTCCGGGCCCGGTCGCCGATGAGCCTGGCCATCTGTGCATTGCTGGACAAGCACATTGCGGTGAATCCGCCGGCCGAAATCCGATTCGTCGGATTCGATGCGCCGCCCGCGTTCCTGGTTGGCTACGGGCTGGACCGGGCGGAGGACTTTCGACATCTCCCGTTCATTGCGGACCTGACATAAATGGCTGATCGCACTCCATCGCGCCCCCCCAGTCCCTCGCTCAAGAACCTGAGCAAGAATCTGGCGCTCTGGCTTCTCGTTGCCGTCGTGGCCGTGGCCCTGTTCCAGGTCATGGGCCACCAACGCGGCACCACTCAGGAATTCACCTACTCGGCATTCAAGCAGCAGCTCGAGGCCGGCAATGTGGCCTCGGTCGTGGTGTACGATGGCAAGCAGCTTGAAGGGGAATTCCGGGCTGCGGTCGTTCAGGACGGGCGGCCCGCCAAGGGCTTTTCGGTCCTGTTGCCGATCGCCAATAGCGAGCAGTTCCTGGCCGCCCTCGACAAGGCCGGCGTGCCGATCTCGGCCAAGGAGCCGAAGATCGGGATCGCGAGCTTCATCCTGGCCGCGCTGCCCTGGATCGTGATCATTGGGCTCTGGCTGTTCCTGCTGCGGCAGCTGCAGGCCGGTGGCAACCGGGCGTTCTCGTTCGGGAAGTCCAAGGCCAAGCTGCTGACCGGAGACACCCCCAAGATCACCTTTGCCGACGTGGCCGGCGCCGACGAAGCCAAGGTCGAGCTCCAGGAAATCATCGAGTTCCTGAAGGATCCCCAGAAGTTCACCCGGCTGGGCGGACGTCTGCCGAAGGGCGCACTGCTGGTGGGCCCGCCGGGGACCGGCAAGACGCTGCTGGCCAAGGCTGTGGCCGGTGAAGCCGGACGGCCCTTCTTCTCGATGTCGGGTTCCGACTTCGTTGAAATGTTCGTCGGGGTCGGCGCCAGCCGGGTCCGGGACCTGTTCGAGCAGGGCAAGGCCCACGCGCCCTGCATCATCTTCATCGACGAGATCGACGCCGTCGGCCGTCATCGCGGCGCCGGGCTCGGCGGCGGACACGATGAGCGCGAGCAGACCCTGAACCAGCTGCTGGTCGAAATGGATGGCTTCGAATCCAACGACGGCGTCATCCTGATCGCGGCCACCAACCGGCCTGATGTGCTCGATCCGGCGCTACTGCGTCCGGGCCGGTTCGACCGCCAGATCGTGGTGGATGCGCCCGACGTGCGCGGCCGTGAAGGGATTCTCCGGGTCCATACCCGGAAGATTCCGCTGGCCGCGGACGTGATCCTCGAGACCATCGCGAAGGGCTCGCCGGGCATGGCGGGCGCTGACCTGGCCAACCTCGTCAACGAAGCCGCACTGCTGGCCGCTCGGCGCAACAAAACGCTGGTGGACATGCAGGACTTTGAGGATGCCAAGGACAAGGTCATGCTGGGCGTCGAGCGCCGCAGCCTGGTGCTGTCGGAGGATGAGCGGAAGCTGACGGCCTATCACGAGGCGGGGCATACGGTGGTCTCGCTCAAGACCGAGGGCAGTGACCCGATCCACAAGGTGACGATTATTCCCCGGGGCCGTGCGCTCGGGCTGATGATGTCGCTGCCCGACAAGGACCGCTACGGCCAGACCAAGGAATTCCTGATTGGCCGGCTGGCCATCGCGTTCGGCGGGCGGGTCGCGGAAGAGCTGATCTTCGGACCCAACCAGGTCACCACTGGCGCCGGCAGCGACATCGAGCAGGCCACCAATATCGCCCGGCGGATGGTGACCCAGTTTGGCATGAGCGACAAGGTGGGCATGATGGCCATCGGCGACCGCGAACAGGAAATCTTCCTGGGCCGGGAATTCGGCCAGCGCCGCGAAGTCTCCGAGCGGACCGCCGAGATGGTGGATGACGAGGTCAAGCATCTGCTGGATACGGCCCACGAAAAGGCTCGGAAGATCCTGACCCAGCACCGCACCCTGCTGGACTCGATTGCGGTGGCGCTGCTCGAGCGGGAGACCATCGACCGCGAAGATGTTGACATGCTGGCGGCAGGCCAGACGCTGCCGCCGCAGCCGCCGACCACGCCACCCGCGGCGCCCGCCGTTCCGCTGGTCGCGAAGCAGGATACGGCGCCGCAGCGCACCCCGATGCTGGGTGCGCCGCCGGCCGAGCCCGCGGGCGCATGATCGTTACCCCGCTGGCGATGTCCTCGCCGCGGGCCATTCGGGATTCGCTCCTTGCGGCCGGATGGGACCAGAACCGGGCCGAGGCCGCAGCAGCGGGCCTCGGCCCTTCTGCTGTCCGGATCACAGGTCTCGACGCCGCCATGCTCGAAGCACTGGTGAGGCTGGTGGCCAAGGCGGGCCTCGACATCCTGACTGGCGATGACTGGGCACTGCTGGCCGGCCCCTATTCACGGCTCGGTGCGCTGGCCCGTCCCTGGATGCTCCCTCCTGAAGTCGCAGAACTCTCGTTCAAGCTGGGCATGGCGCTGCTGCCTGATCCGGTGATGGAGTGGCGGACGGCTCGGGGTACGCTCTCGCTCGAGAAACCCTTCCTGATGGGGATCGTCAACCTCACGCCAGACAGCTTTAGTGACGGAGGCCAGCACAGCGGACCCGAGGCCGCGCTGGCGCACGCCGAGCAGCTGCTCGGCGATGGCGCACACATGCTCGACCTCGGTGGTGAATCGACCCGGCCGGGGCGGCCCGAGTCGGTCCCTGAGGAGGAGGAGCGGACCCGGGTCGTTCCGGTCCTGAAGGAATTGGTCCGCCGTCATCCGGATTTGCCGATTTCGATTGACACCGTGAAATCAGGTGTGGCCCGAGAGGCGCTCAACGAGGGCGCCTGGGTCGTCAACGACGTCTCCGCGTTCCGGCTCGATGGCGCCATGGCTGGCGTCGTGGCCGAGCGAAAAGCCGGTGCGGTGCTGATGCACAGCCGTGGCACGGTGCAGAGCATGGCCACATTCGAACACGCCGAGTATGGCGGCGATGTGGTGGCGGGGGTGCACGCGGAACTGGCGGCCGCACTGACCGCGGCCACCTCGGCTGGTGTGGCGGCCGATCAGATCGTGCTGGATCCGGGCTTTGGCTTTGCCAAGACCGTCGAGCAGAACCTGGCGCTGCTCGATGGGCTCACCTCACTGCTGTCACTGGGCCGGCCGCTATTGGTCGGCCCATCCCGCAAGCGATTTCTCGGTGTCATCACCGGGCGTGAAGTGGGAGCCCGTGATCTGGCCACCGCCGCGTGCTGCCTGCTGGCCTGGGAAAGAGGGGCGCGGTTATTCCGGGTCCATGACATAGCCGCCAGCCGAGATGCCCTGGCCGTCGCCGCGGCGCTCAGCGGCCGCGGCCCCGCTTGAGCACCCGCGCATGACCGACTCGATCCGTCGCGAGTACACCCCACCCTATGCTTCCGCCGCGCTCGTCACCCTGCTGGTGCTGCTGGGTTACACCGTATCGCTGGCTCCCTCGGTCACCTGGTGGGATGCCGGAGAGTTCATCACGGCGGCGCGCACACTCGGAATCCCGCACCCGCCAGGCACCCCTCTTTTTGTCCTGATCGCTCACCTCTGGGGTGCCCTGATTCCGGTTGGCGAGTATGCCGTCCGGCTGAATTTCCTGAGCGCATTGTTCAGCGCCATCGGCGCAGGGGCATTCTTTCTTCTGAGCTACGAGACGCTCCGCGGAGCCGATCTGGGGCCGCCGAGTGCCCGGTCAGCGTGGCTGAGGCTGGCGGGAGCGGCTGCGGCAGTCGTCACCGGGGCGTTCACATTTACCCAGTGGCAGAATTCCAACGAGACCGAGGTCTACGCGGTGGCGGTCTGTACCATCGCACTGATGGCGTGGCTCTGCCTGGTCTGGCGGCGGCATCGCCGTGAGGGGAGGCCCGCCGCGCGCTGGCTGGTGCTCACACTCTACCTGGCGGGGCTCTCGATCGGCTGCCACCTCCTGGCCCTGCTGGCGGGTCCAGCCGTGGTGGCATTCATCTGGTCAGTGCTGCGGAGTGAGCCGGCGGAATCCGAGCACCAGCGGGGACGAGAGTGGGCCACCCTTTTCCTGATGGCTGCCGCGTGGTTCACCCTGATCGGCACCGGTCTCGGCAGCAACCTGCTGATGACCGTGGGCGGGGGCTGTCTCCTGCTGGCGCTGGCGAATGGGCTGCGGCGTGGCTCGCTCTCATTCGGGCTGGTGGCCATCGGGCTGGCCGCGGTGGGAGTGACGGTCTATTACGCCGCGTACATCAGAGCCGGGTTGCATCCCGGCATCAACGAATCGCAGCCCGACAACTGGAATGCGCTGCTGGCCGTGATCCGCCGGGCCCAATACCCAGTCCGCACGCCGCTGGACAATCCGATGATGATGCACGGCCCCGACAATTCGGGCCGGACCTTGGGCATCTTCGGGCTGCAACTGGCCAACTACTTCCAGTATTTCGACTGGCAGTGGGCCAACGGCCTTGAGGGTGGTCTCCGGGTCGGATCGATTACCGTGTTCGGCCGGCTGGTGTTCACGATCCTGTTTGGCTGGCTGGGCCTCCGGGGATTCGTGCTGCAGTACCGGTCAGATCGCAGCATCTGGTGGCTGTGCATGATCCTGTTTCTGACGACCGGCCTGGCACTGGTGCTGTACATGAATTTCAAGATCGGCCATGGGATGGCGTGGGACCGCTATCCCCAATCCGATCAGCATGAAGTCCGGGATCGGGACTACTTCTTCGTCGTGAGTTTCGTGATCTGTGGCCTGTGGGCCGGACTGGCGCTGGCCGGTGCAGCCAAGGCGCTGCTCGACTGGCGGCCGAGGGCAAGGTTCGGGGCCGCCCTGGTCCTGTCGGCGGCGTGCTGG
>JBEPVA010000028.1:0-24700 GCA_041691295.1 Gemmatimonadota bacterium | reverse complement strand
AGCGGGGCTGACGGGGCTCGAACCCGCGACCTCCGCAGTGACAGTGCGGCACTCTAACCAAGCTGAGCTACAGCCCCTGGCGTGAAGCGCGGTGAATATAGAGAGTGGCGGTGCCGGGGGGTAGTCCCCGGCATTCGGCCCACTCGTCACCTATGGCTTGCAGTACGCCTTGAGCATGGAGGCCACGCGGGGTTTGTACCCCTCGACGTACTTGAGGTACTTGGCCGCATCTTCCGGCTTGTACGTGGTACTGCCCTGCAGTGCCTTTTCCGCCTCGGCAAGGAGTCCCTGCTCCTTGTTGGCCAGATCGCAGGATTTCCCCTTTTCGGTCTCGGCATCAAGCTTCTGGACCTGGCCCATGACCAGGACGCCCAGATAGAAATTGGCGATCGGGGCCACCTTGCCGGTCGGTGAGGCGTTCGGGATCACGGTCCGAAGCATGGCCACTGCCGTATCCGGCTGATCCTTGATCAGGGCCAGTGCGCCGTTGAGGGTCAGGGCCGCGACATTTTCCTTGGCCGTGGCATCGCCCTTGGCTGAGGCATACGCCAGGAACGGGGCTGCTTCCTGGCCACGCTTGGCTGCGATCAGTTGCTGGGCAATGGACAGCGCAGCGGGAACCTGGGTCGAATCGACGGCCATCAGCCGCTTGGCCACCGACACGGCGCTGTCGAGCGGTCCGGCAAGAGTATACGCGGTGAGCAGCTGCTGGATCAGGCCGGCATTGGCCGGATACTTGTTGACACCGAGCCGGGCCCACTTGAGCAGGCGGACGGTGTCCGGCTGCTGACTGGCCATGACCGTGATCTTGAGCAGGAAGCTGCTGTCCGCCTTGGTCGAGTCGTTGATGGCGACCTGCTCCAGTGCGTCCACCGCGCCTTTGTAGTCGCTCTTGTACACCCGGGCGTTGCTGAGCAGGTCCCAGAGATCGGCGTTGGTTGGATCGAGCTTGAGGCCGTCGAGTGCGGCCTGTTCGGCTGCCTCGGGGTGTTCGTACTTGATGAACAGCTTGAAGGCCAGTTCGCGAAGCGGCTGGTTGGTCGGCGCCACGACCAGCATCTGCTTGAGGGCGTCGACCGTGTGGGTCGTATCGCCGCGGGCTTCGTAGATACTGGCCAGCAGCGTCCAGGCAGCGAGGCTCAGCTGGTCGCCGGTCACGGCGGCCTGCAGGTCCTTCACCGCCTCGGCGGTATCGGCCTTGGACTTCCGATCCATGGCCAGCAGCGCCAGGCAGAAGTTGGCCACCCCGCTGGTCGGCATGGCCGCCAGCGCCTTCTTGGCCGCCGACTGGGCCTTTTCCGCAGCCGCGGTCCGCTGGTTGATGCACTCGCGGGAATCGCTCAGGCTCTTGATGGCGGGAGCAAAGGCATCCGCGGCGGCGGTCCCGAAGGCGTCGAGGCTCTGTCCGGCCTCCTGGGCCACCACGAAGGTGTTGCCCGCCGAGTCAGACAGACCGGCCAGCCGGGCGGTGACGCTGTACCGACCGCCCTCCGCCTTGGTGAGCGCGGTGCTGACCATGGCGCGGGCCTGCAGCGATGAGGCCAGGGTCCGCTGTTGCGGCGTCGGGAAGATGGCGTCCGGCGGAATCCCGTACTGGGCCAGCGCCTCGTTGATCTTCTCACGGGGAATCACGAAATAATTGGTACCGACCACCTTTTCCATCCGGAGCCGCATGGCGGTTCCGACCTTGACCGCGGCCCCACTGTCCTGCGGTGCGAAGGTGTAGGGATTGGCGACCAACAACCGCGGGGCCTGGGCAACGACCTGGTCAGGCGAGGTCCGCTTGACCGGAATCTGAGCCGCGAGTGCTCCCGCGGTAATCAGAGCTATCGACAACGCAACAGAAATCAGACGAATCAGCTTCATCCTGGAATGCCTCCAAATGCGTGAACCCGAGGCCTGGATTCAGGCCACGATGGGCGAAGAGGGATTCGAACCCCCGACATCCTGCGTGTAAGGCAGGCGCTCTGAACCGGCTGAGCTATTCGCCCGTGGAGCTACAGCGCGATCCCGAGGGGCAGGAGAATGCAATAGCCCAGTACCAGTAGTGCCGCTGCACCGGTTGTGCCTCCAGCTTTAAGCCACCAGTATCCGATGGCGATAACCACAAAGCCGGCAGCGAGCAGCGCGATGTTCCGCGGCTTGAAACGCAGATCAGCAGAAGTCGGCGAGGAAGTTGCAGGGGCCATGGGTCGGGATTCTAGCCGTTAAATTCTTCGGGGTCAACCGGTTCGCCCTCGTCCGGGACTACCCAGCCCTGGTCCAGAGCCGCTCTCCGGGGACGATCGGACCGACGTTTCAACCACGTGGCCAGGATCACACCACCGGCCGCCACCATCCAGAAGCCGCCCGCCAGCAGCCAGGTGGCCAGGTTGTAGCGGACCCGCACCGCCCGCTGCCAGCTGTCCTCAAATCGGGAAATCGACAACCCCGTGGTCTGCTGAATGGCGGCATCGAAATCGGTCCCACCGGCCAGCCGTCCCAGCAGGGGCTCCAGCGACCCGGTTGGATTGCGCCGGGCCAGGTCCACTACGGCGGAGGTGGCCAGAGCGTAGGCCACGTCAGCGGTCCGGGCCGACCCTCGCAGCATGCCATCGAGCCCGGTGAAGCTGGGTGGGGTGACCCCGGCCAGCGCCGCTCCCATCCGCAGAAATTCGAGCCGTTCCCACTCACCGCTGGCCCAGGCGGCGTATCCCTCATCGAACCACAGGGGTACTCGTACCCGAATGGCCGAGTGAAGTGCCAGGTGGGCCAGTTCGTGATACAGGGTGGCGGCAGGATCCGGCAGATCGGCGCGGAGTACGATGGTGCGGGTAGCCGGAAGCGCGAAGCCGGCGCCCCAGCCCGGTGCCCGGCCCCGGAAGGTGGCGGACATCGCTGCGGAATCCTTGACCAGCACCAGGGTCAACGGCAGGGTGTCCACCCGGCCGAGTCCGGGCCAGCGACGGATCTGGTCGGCAGCTTCGGCCAGTTGGATGGCCAGGGCAGTGCGCTCAGACGGGGCGATCGCGGTCACTCGGCCGACCAGGGTCGCGTCGGTCGGCCCCTGAAGCCCAAGCAGCAGGAGGATCAGGCCGGGGAGGTGCGCGGTGGCTCTCCTCCGGCAGCGACCGATTCCAGCATTTCCTTGCAGCGCTTGCCCCAGGGACTGAACTTGTTGGCCTTCCACCCCTCGGTCCAGGACTGCCGGGCCGCGTCACGATCCTCGGAGAACCACTGGGCCCGGCCGAGTTCGTAGTACGCTTCGATCAGGTTCGGCCCCAGTTGCACCGTCTTCTGGAAAAAGGTCTGGGCATCCTCGAACATTTCCCGCTCGAGGTAGACCAGCCCGAGATAGTAGTGCGCGTACAGGGTGGCCTTGCGGTCATTGTCCAGCCGGATGGCCTTGGACAGGTGCTCGATGGCCTCTCCGAAGATCCGCTTCTTGAGGCAGATATACCCGACGTTGATCCGGGCCAGTGAGTTGGCCGGCTCCCGCATCAGCACCTTGGAAAAGGTGGCCAGCGCGTCGTCGTATTCCTCGTGCAGCATCTGAGCCCATCCCAACAGCGACTGGGCCTGGGTGTCGTTGGGTGAGAGGGTGAGCGCCCGGGTGAGCGACTGGATGGCACCGGAGTAGTCGCCCAATGAGATCAGGCTCCAGCCCTTCTCGATGAAGGTGGAGGCGCCAAGGTGATCAGCGTGGATCATTGGGCGCTGGCCGGTGAACTGGGGTGCCGGCGCTGATTCGGACGAAGCCGCCAGTTGCTTGTAGCGCTCGACCAGCCCCCGGATCTCTTCCTTCAGCGCGGTGAGATCGGCCAGCGCGCCATCGACCCGCTTGAAAAAGGCGATGATCTCCCGCTTGACGATCTCCCGGTCATTCCCGGTGGTGACTTTCTGCAGCCGGTTGTCGAGCTCGGCGTACTGGGAGCGGAGTGACGCTACCAGCCCTTCGGGCGAATCCATCAGGCCTCCATGGCGGCCAGCGCCAGCCGCTCTTCGGAATTGAGCAGCCGGGCGGCGTTGAGCAGGATAATCGTCCGGTCGGGCCGGGCAACGATGCCGGAGATGTATACCGCGGCCAGTCCCCTCACCATCGGCGGGGGGGCCGAGATCAGGGCGGCGTCGATCCGGAGGACTTCCAGCACCTGGTCAACTACGATGGCCACCCGCTGCGTTTCCAGTTCGAGGACCATCATCCGGACCTCTTCACGGTGATCCGCCGGAACCGACAGGCGCTTGCGGAGGTCCACCACCGGAACCACCCCGCCGCCGTACCGGACTACCCCTTCGAGAAAGTCGGGGGTACCAGGCAGCATGGCCGGGCGTTCGTAGCGGATGATCCGCTCGACCTGGAAGATGTTGACCGCGAACTCCTGCGGCCCCACCCGGAATGCCACGAACTGTAATTCGTCGCCCGGAGTGTTCATGCTCGGGTCCCCGCCTCGGCCAGTCGGTCGCGAAGCGCGTTCAGGTTGAGGATCGGCACCAGACCATCATCTCGCCGGACCACGGCGCTGGCCCATGGCATCGTTTCGCCACTGGGCACCGGCAGCAATTCGCCCCGGGTCATCACATCCACCGCATCGACCTCGAAACAGATTGGTGACCCGTTAAGCTCGGCCACCAGGGCCAGCTCCGACTGGACCGCCGGGTGCTCCGCACCGGACAGCAGCGCGCCGAGGTGAAAGACCGGCATCAAACTGCCCCGGGCCCAGGTGACACCCCGGAGCGATGGCTCGGTGCCGGGAACCTCATGGACCGTTCCCAGGTCTGCGACTTCGATGACGTCGGCCAGCCGGATCCCGACCGACCGGCCATCGGACGTGGCCAGCAGAAAATCGCTGATTTCGTTCATGCCCGCCGCCGCCGATCGAGCAGTCCGGTGAGCCGGGCCGCGATACCTGTCAGCGGCAGGACCTCATCCGCTCCGCCTCCCTGCACCGCCGATTTGGGCATGCCCCAGACGGTCGAACTGGCCTGGTCCTGCGCGATCCCCCATCCGCCGGCGTCGTGAATGGCCTTGAGCCCGATGGCGCCATCCCGTCCGAGTCCCGTAAGCACCACGCCGATGGCGGCCTTGCCCCAGACCTGGGCCACCGAGTTGAACAGAGGATCTGCCGAGGGACGCACACCCCAGATTGGCGCGGCCTGGTCCAGCGCGATCACCGGCTCCTCGGCTCCCATGATGACTCGCATGTGCCAGTCTCCCGGAGCGATATACACCGTATCGGGGCGCACCGCCTCACCGTCCCTGGCTTCCACGACCGCGAGCTGACTCATGGCCGACAGCCGCTCGGCGAGGCTGGCGGTAAACCTCGGTGGCATGTGCTGGGCGACGACCACCGTGGTTTCCTGTCCGGCCACCAGGTTGGGAATCAGTTCGGCCAGGGCCCGCGGTCCGCCGGTCGAACTCGCGATCGCCACGGCACAGCGGGCGTGGCCGACTCGCGGAGTGCCGCTGAGCGAACCGCGCTTGGGGCGGGCCAGCATCGGCAGCCGCCCGACCACGGCCGCCTGCGCCGCCCGCATGGCCTCGAGCAGGCGCGGCGCCAGCCGGATCGCAGCGCCGGGGCCGGGAGCGGCATCCTTGGCCACCAGCTCCACGGCGCCCAGTTCGAGTGCCCGGATCGTGGCCTCGGAACCGGGACCGGCATAGGCGCTGACCACCACGATCGGCCGGGGCGATTCCGACATGATGTAACCGATGGCGCCCAGCCCATCCAGCTCCGGCATCTGGAGGTCCATGGTGACCAGATCGGGCTGGAGCGAATGGACCAGTTGCAGCCCTTCCATCCCGTTGCTGGCGGTGCCCACCACCAGAAACTCTCCTGACCCTCCGAGAATATCGGAGATCATCCTCCGATACAGGGCGCTGTCGTCGACGACCAGCACCGTCGGGCGGTCAGAGAGTCTGTTCACCGTGCGCCACCGACCGGACCCTGATCCGGCCATCCTCGACCGAGAAATGCACCGACCGGCCGAAATCGCCGCCCACCGCCTCACCGACGACCGGGATGCCATGCTGGTTGAGCACTTCGCGGGTGGCCACCACATTGCGCTCACCCATCTGCATCGAGCCGGGGGGCGCTAGGTTGGCGAACATCGAGGCCCCTCCGACCAGGCGTGCAGTGATCCGCCGCTTCTCGGCACCCAATGCGGCCATTTCCGTCAGCAGCGCGGGAATCGCCGACTGGGGAAATTTGGCGGGATTTTCCGAGCCGCGCCGTCCCAGCGAGAGCGAGGGGAGCAGCACGTGAGCCAATCCACCGATTTTCGCGGTCGAATCGTACAGGGCGATGGCCACGCAGCTGCCGAGTCCGAGTGTAATCAGCTGGTCCCCACTGGTGCCGGCGGCGAAGTCCGCGACCCGGACAATCTTATCGGCTGGCATCAGGCGGCCAGCCGGTAGAGTCGTTCGCGGGCGTCGATCAATTCCAGCCGGTGCCGGCTGGGGCCGAGGATCGTTTCGACCTTGCCGAGCAGCAGGAATCCGCCGGGCCGGAGGGCGTCGCAGAAAAGTTGCATCAATCGTTCCTGCCCCGGCCGATCGAAATAAATGATGACATTGCGACAGGTGATGAAGTCATAGTTGGGTGCCGGGGCCGGTTCACGCAGCATGTCGTGGCGGCGGACCCTGATCCGCTGGCGCAAACGCTGGTCGACCAGAAAGCGATGCTCCGGCAGGCCGGTAAACCAGCGCGCGATGAGGGCAGGCTCGACATCGGCCAGCGCCGCTTCGTTATAGATGCCGGCCGCCGCCTTTTCGAGCGACTGCCGGTCGATATCGGTGGCATCGATCACGATCCGCTCCAGCCATTCGGCGTGGCCCAGTTCCGCGGCGGCCTCGGCCAGGACCATCGCCAGGGTGTGCGCCTCTTCGCCGGAGGCGCAGCCGGCGCACCAGATTTGCCGGAGGCCACTGCCCCTGAACAACTCGGGCGCCACCCGGCGGCTGACCGTCTGCCAGGTTTCCCGGTTACGATAGAACCGGGTGACGTTGATCGTGAGCACGTCGGTCAATCGCTGCAGTTCGGTGGCGGACAGCTCGAGCAGAGCCCGAAATTCATCATAGGTCTGGACCCCGCACGCCCGCATCCTGACCGCCACCCGCCGGCGGAGGCACTTGTCCTTATAGTCACCCAGGGCCAGCCCGGCGCTGGTCGAGATATAGCCGGTGAGCCGGGCAAACCCCTCGTCGTCGCCGGAGGTCATTCGGGTCCGCCCAGCGTATCCAGGTTGGCCCGGGCCAGCTGGTGGGCCGGATTGAGTTCGAGGGTGCGCTGCCACGCCTCACGGGCCCGCTCGCGATCGCGTCGTTTGTAGGCAATGTTGCCGAGCTTGAAGTGCAGGTCATCGCCGAGCTCGGGGCTGAGCTTGGCCGCCCGTTCGTAGGCCTCGAACGCCTCATCGTACATTCCGGCGCGGTACGCCAGGTCGCCGAGATTCTTGGAGACCTGCGGCAGCGACGGATCCTCGGCCAGGGCGGCCTTGAGCAGCACCGTGGCACCGTCGAGGTCTCCGACCAGTTCGAGCAAGGCCGCGAGATTGTTGCGCAGCACCGCGTTGGCCGGATACGCCTCGATCGACTCGCGGCCCAGCGCCAGGGCCGGCTCGATCTCGCCATTCCCTGCGGCTGCCAGCATCGCGGCCCAGTACCAGAGGGCCGGCGGGGTGCGCTCCCCCAGCAGTTCCCTGGCCCGGGCCAGCCGGCCCTGAGCCACCGCAGGATCCTGCCGCTTGAGCGCGGCCACTCCCCACGCAATCATCGGCCGGATGTCGTCGCGCGCCTTGCTGGCCGCTTCCCCATAAAGCTGCTCCGATTCGGCAATCCGGCCCAGCTGTTCGAGGGCAAAGGCCAGGTTGTGCAGCACCGCCGGGCGGGCCCCGGGCTGCCCCTGGGCTTCCTTCAGCACCTCCACCGCGTCCGACCACCGGGCCTGCCGCAGCGCGATCAATCCCAGGTAGAACGCCGAACTGGGGTCAGCGGCCCGGAGCTCCGCCACCCGGCGGAATTCGCGCTGCGCCTCGTCCAGCATTCCGGTCTTGTAAAAGGCGATACCCAGATTCTGGTGCTCCATGACCCGGGCATCGGTGGCGCGCGGCTCGGTCTTGGCCACCGAGGTGCCGGTGCGCTTCACGAAACCGGCAGTGATCAGGCCGTACAGCGCTTTGCCGACCTCGAACTCCACCAGCCCCGACTCCTCCACCAGCTGGTGGACATCGCGGCGGCCGTCAAGCAGGGCCAGCAGCCGGACCTGGCTCGATGACAGTTCGGCATCCGACCCTTCGACCCGGAGCTTGTCGGCTTCAAAGATCAGGTCGAACGAAGGCAGCTTCTTCTCGATGAGGCTCCACTCGTCGATCCGGCGGGCACCTTCGAGCAGCAGCGATTCCGGATTGATCGCGACCAGGAAATCCTGCTGCTCCGGTCGCATCCCGGCTTCAAAATTGAAAGTGCCGGAGGTCCAGGTAAACAGGAAATACACCGCCTCCTCGATCTGGAGGCGCATGTACTCCTCCAGATCGTCGCGCGCGATCACGCCCATGCCGAGGAGGATCTGGCCCAGCTTCTTGTCGCGGCGCTCGCCCTGCTGGCGGATGGCGTCGTCAAGCTGGTCGACCGTGATCCGGCCATTCTTGACCAGCAGGTCGCCGATCCGGTCGCGGCGGTTGACGATGCTGGCGTAGCTGATCCGCCCCTGGTCAAAGAAGATGTACCCGAAGTTCTGCCGGTCGGCGACCGCCAGGCAGCCGCTCTTCTTGCCCAGCGCCAGGAGCTGGAGCACGTCGGGCAGGCTGGCCTCCTTGAGACTTCCCTTGATGGCCATATCAGCGCGGATCCTCGATCAGGCGATCGGACGGATCGGGCCAGTCCCAGACCACCTTTTCCCGGCTCTTGATCGAGGCCAGTGGCGAGATGACGCCGCTTGCCCTGCCCGCGGTTGACCGGCGCGCCGGCGCAGCCGGCGCGCCTTCAAGCACCCGGCGCGCCAGCCCGGCGGTAGGAGCCAGCTGCTGGGTTTCTGCCGCATTCAGTACCCGCTGCACCAGCCCCTGCAGCGCCCGGACCGAATCGACCGCTCGCCCGGCCAGGTAGCTGGCCAGCGGCTCCGACTCGGCCGGATCGAGTTGCGGCAACAGCTTGCGGACAATACTGAACCGGACATCACGATCGGGAGCAGGCAGTTCAACCACCAGGCCGCCTTCGAGCCTGGTAATCAGACGGGCGTCGATGCCCTTGAGCTGGTCCAGCGGCTCGGCGCTGGTAAAGACCAGCTGGCGGCCGGCCTCGGCCATCAGGTTGAACAGCCAGAACAGCTCTTCCTGCGAGCGCTCCCGGCCGGCCAGCAGCTGGACGTCATCCAGCAGCAGCGCTGTCGCCCGGCGATAGCGTGACCGCCACCAGTTGACCCGGTCCTTCTCGATGGCCTTGATCAGGTCGTCGATGAAATCGGCGGTGCCGAGGCAAGCAACGATCGAACCGGGCACGCGGGCAAGCTCATTGCCGAGCGCCTGCAGCAGATGGGTCTTGCCGACACCGGGCTCGCCGACGATCACCAGCGGGTTGTACGCCGTGCCCGGCTTGTCGATGATTTCGTGAACCGCCCGCAGCGCAATCCGGGTACCGACCCCTTCGGCGAAATCCGACAGGCTGAAGTGCGGACTTGGCGCCGGTGGCGGCAGGGTGCCCTGCCGGGCAGCTTCCACCCGGGACTGGGCCTCTGCGACGCTATCGGGATCGCGAAAAATCGAATTGCCCGCCAGGGCGGGATCGAGCTCGGACGCTTCAACCTCGAGGAGCCGAAGCTGCTCGACGTCGGCCAGGAACTCGCGCAGCACGGCATCGGGATCGACCGGCGTGTCCTGGTTGAGCAGGGTGGCCAGTCGATGGACCCGATACCCTTCCCCTTCCCAGCTCTGCAGCGCCTCCGCCACCCGGGTGCGCCAGACCTCGACCTGCTGAGTGACCGCCTGGGTAACCTCGGACAGAAACGAGCCGAATTCGTCACCGGTGGCGCGGAGTGGCGGCAGTCCGCCGCTCGGTGCGCCGGGCTCGATGGCCTGACTGCGTCCCTTCTGTCCCAGCACCGCCAAAGCACCCGCTGCGTCGAGCGGGCCATCGCTCACGGCCTGGAACGCGATCAGGCGGTTTAATGCGCCGATCAGCTCCCTGACACTGCCATGGCCGAGCCCGGCGACGGTGTCGAGCACCGACGGGTCGAGCACGGCGCCCCGTTCCTCGGCCTGGCGGCGGAGAATGGCCACCCGGGTCTCGAATTCCGGGGCGGCGATATCGATGACCAGTCCACCGGCGAACCGCTGGATCAGCCGCTCATCCAGCGATTCGATTTCCGAAGGGGCACGGTCACTGGTCAGCACAATCTGGCGTCCCGCCACCAGCATGGCATTGACCACCCGCAGCAACTCGGCCTGCATCTCGCGCCGGTGAGTGAGAAACTGGACGTCATCCAGCAGCAGCAGGTCGATCTCGGTGAACCGGCGGCGGTAGGCATCGCCCTGGCCGGCGGCCACCGCAGCGTGAAAGGCCTCGACGAAATCATCCAGGGTGAGATACTCCACCCGGAGCTGCGGATTGATCACGGTCGCGGCATGCCCAATGGCCATCTGCAGATGGGTCTTGCCGAGCCCCGAGCCCCCGTAGATGAAAAGGGGGTTGTAAACAGCACCGGGGGCTTCACTGACGGCCCGGCCGGCGGTGGCCGCCAGCCGGTTGGCCGCACCGACCACGAAGGTCTCGAACCGGTACCGGGGATTGAGCGGCAGGGTCACCCGATCGATCCCCCGGCCGCCAGCCGCTTGAGGACCAGTTCCGAAATGGCCCGCAGGGTCTCGAACACGCCGGTGCCACGGATGGCATCGGCGCCGAAG
Source organism: Gemmatimonadota bacterium (assembly GCA_041691295.1). Classification (GTDB taxonomy): domain Bacteria; phylum Gemmatimonadota; class Gemmatimonadetes; order Gemmatimonadales; family GWC2-71-9; genus DATEHG01. Next base: position 13,825 of record JBEPVA010000028.1, on the reverse strand, counting down.
CTCCTGAGCTCGCGGAAGTTCAGCATCTCGTCGAGGTCCTGCGGATTCAGGATCAGGTCGCGCGGCAGGTCCTGCTTGTTGTACTGCAGCACAATCGGAAAATGCCGGACATCAATTCCCTGCTGCAGCAGATTCTGCTGCAGGTTCTGCAGGCTCTCGAGATTGTCATCCTGACGCCGGGCCTGGCTGTCGGCCACGAAGACCACCCCGTCAGTGCCCTGGAGGACCAGACGGCGAGTGGCGTTGTAGTACACCTGGCCGGGTACGGTGTAGAGCTGGAACCGGGTGGTGAACCCCGAGATGACGCCGAGGTCGAGCGGCAGGAAATCGAAGAACAGGGTCCGGTCAGTCTGGGTGGCCAGCGAGACCATCCGTCCCCGCCGGCTCTCCGGCACCCGGCCGTAGATGTAGTGGAGGTTGGTGGTCTTGCCCGATCTCCCGGGACCGTAGTACACGATCTTGCAGGTGATTTCGCGGGTGGTGAAATTCACGAGCGACATCAGGTCACCGTCCGAAGAGCGTGCGCAGGCTGGCATTCAGCTCGCGCTCGAAATCGATGGCCAGCACCTGGCGGGGCGGCTCGGCCACCGGGGCAGCCGCAGCCAGTTGCTCGACCATGCGTTCGAAGAAGAATTGCACGACTCCCAGCTTAGTTTCGGTTCCGAATACCACCAGGCCGATCCAGTTGGCCCGCGGCATCGGGATCTGGGCCAGCAGGTGTGACTGCCGCATGCCCTGGTGCACCAGGATCCGGAACTGGGGCCAGCCCATCAGTACCGTCAGTTCCTGCGACGACGCCATGATCCCGGCGCCCAGGGCCGCTGCCGACATGACGTCGAGTGAACGGGCAAAACCGTGTTGCGCCACGACCTGCCCTGAGCCCGTCATGATAAGGGTCAGCCGCGGCGCCGCATCATCGACGAACCCACGCAGCGGACCCTCGACCCAGCCCTCGATCGTCCGCATCAGGAGACCTGCTCGGCGGCCCGCAGCAACTCCAGTCGGGCTAGCCCAACCGGGGTCTGGGGGCCCGCGACGATGGCCAGCAGCATGTCCCCGGGTACCTTGGCAATCAGAATGCTGCCCTTCTCGGCATGCATCTGCAGGCAGCGGAGACTGCCCCGCCCCAGCACTTCACTCAGTGCCGTCACGTGGTCGGCGAGATTGGCGGCCAGCGCCGCGACCCCGGTGCTCTGGATGTCCTCGGCCAGCGCCTCGGTGATGACCACACCGTCGCTGGCGGAGAGCAGCACGGCGCCGCGGACTCCGCGGATCCGGACCAGCGGCTCGAGAATGGCTTGCAGATCGGACATCAGCCGAGCGCTTCCAGCCAGGCCCGGGCACCGCGAGCCGAACGCTCGGCCATCAGGGTGATCTGGCCGATCGGTACTTCGCGCTCCTGTACTTCGAGCAGGATGGTCTCGGCCGTCGGTGCCAGCAGGCAGGCGTGCATCCCGTCACTCTCGATGACCAGCGAGCGCCAAGCGCCGAGGCCGACCCGGTCAGCGGTGCGATGGGCTTCGTGCACCACCCCTTCCGATTCTGACGCGGCCCGTTCAGTGACATCCTCACCAGTCCAGGTTTCCAGCTTGCCCGCCAGGCTGAGGCCGCCACTCCCGATCAGCAGCCGATGCCCGCTCTGCGACCCGCCCGCCCCGAATGGACTGACCGGACCACTCGGCGCGGGAGCTGCCGCAGACGCCGTCGCCGTGGCGATGGCTGACGCGAATGCATCGACCGGTGGTTCTGGCACACTCGGCACGGTCCCGCGATCCTCGTCGAGCAATTCACGCAGGCGGGTAATTGCGGCGTGGAGTCCTTCATCGCCGGGGGATCCTCGCCACGCAGCCTCGAGATGCACCAGCGCCTGGCCGTGGTCAGCGGCCTGGTAGTAGAGGAAGCCGAGCCCCTTGAGGGCGCCCAGGTGCCGAGGATCAAGCCGGAGCGCCATGTCCCATTCGTCAAAGGCCCGCTGGAATTCCTGGCGGTCGGCCAGGATCCTGGCATACTGGTCGTGGGCCGCGGGCAAGTGCGGATAGCGGCTGAGACCGTTGACCACGACCTTCTCCGCACCTTCCACCTGCCCTTTGCGGCGCAGCGCTTCCGCCAGATCGAGAAAGGCCAGGCTCGAAGGGTCCGACGCGACCTCCGCGGTCAGCGCCCGAATGTCGTCATTCATGTGCGCTCCGCAGAACCCGGTCGAGGGAAATAGTGGCCTGGCGTACCCGCTCCAGCCCTTGGGCCTGTGACTCTTCTTCCGGCGGCTTCGGTGCGTGATCGAACCAGCGGTCGAACACCTCGGTGGCCTCGCGAAACCTGCCGGCGGCAGCAAGGGCGTAGCCGAGGTAGCGGAGCGGGACGGCCGTGGTGGTGTCCAGTTCGGCCGCCCGCCAGAGGGCATCGACCGCTTCCTCGTACCGGCGGGCCGCCAGCAGGGCCCGGCCGTAGACCAGCGAGGCCAGCGCCTGGTGCTCGTGAGCCGCGACCGCCGACTCGGCCGCGGCCAGCGCCGCGGTCACATCACCGGCGACAAGGTGAGCCTCGGCCTCTCCGATCTGGAAGGTCAGGCCGCCAGCGGGCGGAGACGTCCTCCTCCGCGAGGCGGGATCTTCAAGGAGGATAATCCCGGCACTGGCGAGCCCGAAGAGGGTTTTGGCCACGTCGAACTCGGGACGGCCGAGGGCCGAAGCCAGGGCCCGCACATCGCCGGTGCCGTTCACCACACCGAGCAGCTCCCACTCATTGGGCAGCAGGTCCAGCGATCCCGCGCTGTCGGAGGCGGGGGCAAAGACCGGAATGATGCCGAGATTCGGAATTCGCTTCTCGATCCGGGACCATTCGTCGATCCGGCGGGCCGCTTCCATCAACAGGAATCCGACCGGTGTCCGGATCAGCGCTTCGGCCGGCGCCTCGGAGACCGGCCGGTCCTGAAACGAGAAGTATCCCTCCGACCAGCTCATCAACTCGAAGACCACCTCTTCGGATTGCCGGCGCACCTGGCGGGTCAACTCTCGCTCGGAGATGGCGCCGATTCCGACCAGGATTTCCCCCAGCCGCCGGGGATCACCGTTCTGCTGCATGGCCCGGGTCCGCATCAGGTCAGCTTCGGCGATCTTGCCCGAGCGCACCAGGATTGTCCCAAGTGGGTGAGGATTGCTGTCGATCACGGCACCGATGACGCTGCCGTTCTCGAACCAGACCGTGCCCTGATTCTGCCGCAGCTCCGAGGTGACCTTGAGCACTCCCGTCTTCTGGCTCAGGTCCAGCAGCTGGAAGACGTCGTGGATGCCCAGCTCCTTGAGCGGGCCCTCGATGGCCATGGCTAGACGGCCTGAGGGGTAAAGATCCGCCGCAGATCCTTGGCCGAGCGGGCATTACTGCGCGCCGCTTGCGCGTGCGGACCGGCAGGATCGGACTGGACCGTTCGCTCCCACGCAAGGATGGCTTCGGGGTAACGCCGCAGCCGCGCCTGGGCTGTGCCCAAACTGTACAGTACCGCCGCATGGTCGGGCTGGAATCGCAGGATCCGCTCGAACGCCTCGACTGCGCGCTCGGGACGCGCGTCATCGATCAGGCATTTGCCGAGCAGCAGCAGCGCGTCGAGGTCAAACGGTTCGGCGGCCAGGATCTGGACCAGGATATCGATACCTGCCGCCGGTGAATCGACCCGGCGGACCAGGTCGGCCAGCGCCAAAGCTGCTTCCATATAGGTGGGCAGCAGGTCGATGGCGCGCTGAAACGCGACCTTGGCGGCAACCCAGTTTTCCCGCGCCTCCTCGAGCCGGCCCAGTTCAACCCACACCGAGGCCACGCCCGGGTCCAGTTGTAGCGCGGCCTGGTATGCCTCCACCGCAGCGCTCGAATCGCCGAGCCGCAGGGTGGCCCGGGCCTGCAACTGCAGCAGATCAGCCCGGCCCGGGGCCAGGATCTGGGCCTGCCGCAGCGGTTCGAGTGCCCCGCCCGGATTGGCGCTGGCCAGCCGTGCGCGCGCGGCCGCGACCAGCACCTCGACATCACCCGGGTAGTCACGCAGCAGTTCATCCGCGAGCGGCGCTGCCTCCTCGCCGTGATCGAGCGAGAGCAGCGAGCGGACTTCGCCGAGCCGTGCGTCCAGCGCCCTCGGCTCGAGCATCCGGGCCTGGCGGTACCGCTCCAGGGCTTCACCGTGAAGGCCACGCCGCGCAAAGACCAATCCCGTCAGCGCCAGGCCGCGGGCTCTGGGCGCTCCCCGCTGCAGCGCCCGGTCGAGTTCGGCCGAGGCCTGGTCGAGCAGCCCCTTGGCCACGTAGTCAGCTGCGAGGGTCAGCCCATCCTCGACGCCGGGCTCGCCGACCGCGGTCGGGGCCACCGGCGCCAGCTCCTCGAAGATCCGGTCGAGCAGCCGGGTATCGAGGGTGAAATCCCCGCCGACCTCCGAGCCTTCGACATCGGCCGAGATCTGCGGGGCGATCGCGATCTGGGAATTCTCGAACTGCAGATCGATGGTCAGGGCGTACTTCTGCGGGATGTAGTACGGCTCGATCTCGAGGGCCCGCTTGGTCTCCCGCAGTGCGCCGTCGAAATCGCCCAGGTGGCTGAGCGTAAAGCTGAGGTTGTAGTGGGCTGCGGCGTGGCCGCTGTCGGCGTCGACGGCCCTGGAAAAAGCATTGCGGGCGTCGTCGTACCGCTTGAGCTCGACCAGCACCATGCCAATGCCGTTCCAGGCCACGCTCTCCGATGGCCGGTCGCTCAACGCCTGCCGGTATGCCTCGATGGCATCCTGGAATTTCCGGTGCTGGAACAGCAGCAGTCCGTAATTGAGTCGAGCACCCGACAGCCCGGAGCTGATCCGGAGGGCCTGGCGGAACGCCTCGAGGGATGCGGCCGGATCGGGATCCTGGGCCAGCAATACGCCGAGGTTATTCCACGCCAGCGCATACGAGCTATCCAGCGCCAGCGCCTGGCGGTACGAGTCCTCGGCGGCCTGACGGCGACCGGACTGATGCAGGCAGACGCCCCGCTCGTTCCAGATCTTGGGGGATTTAGCGGCTTCCTTCGACAACTGCTCGTACAGCCCGAGTGCGGCCGGCAGGTCGCGACGGAGCAGATGGACTTCAGCCATGGCCTGCAGGACCAGCCGGCGGTCTTCACTGGCATCGAGCGCCAGCTTGTACTCCCGCAGCGCCTCGACGTAATAGCCCTTCTGCCGGAAGGCCAGGCCGAGGTTGTAGTGGGCCAGTGCCCCGCCTTCGCTGATGGCCGGACGGGGACTCTCGATGGCCTTCTGCACCTCCCGCGAAATCCGCCCGCTGTCCCGGCGGCGGCCGAGCGAGAGATTGCTTTGGGCCCGGGCCAGGGTCGGGTTCAGCGCGATGGCGCGCTTGGTCGCGGCCCGGGCCGCCTCGTGATCGCCCTGGTCGCCATACACAAAAGCCAGCAGGTAGTGTGCGTCGGCGTGATCCGGGTTCCTGGCAATGACCATTTCCAGCACCCGCTGCGACTGCTCCGAGATGCCGCGGTTGTACAGCACCTCACCGAAGTGGAACAGGGTGACCGGTCCCTCGGGGTCGAGGGTGGTGGCCCGCCGCAGGTAATCTTCGGCCGCTTCCAGCCGGCCGCGGGCCTTTTCCGCCATGCCCAGCTGCACCAGGCAGGCGACATCATCGGGGTCCTTCTGCAGCAGCAGCTCGTACTCGGCCACTGCCTCGGCATGATGCCCAAGCGAGGCGTAGGTCCGGGCCAGTTCCCAGCGGGCCTCGCGATCGTCCTCGCCGCGGCGCAGCCGGTCCTTGAGTTCACCGACCCGCCGGTCGTAGTAGCCATTGGCGTGGTAGGCGATCTCGAGATTGGTCTGAGCCACCTGCATCTTGGGATCGAGCTCGACGGAACGCAGAAACTGAGTGATGGCTTCTGCCACCAGCCCTTTCTGGTAGTACAGCACGCCGAGATTATTGTGGGCGCCTGCGTCGGAGGGGTCGATCCGGCGGGCAAAGGAGCGGAGAACCGCGAGGTCCCGCTCGGAGAGGGCGGGAACGCTCACGGCTCAGGTCAGGCGGATGGCGTCAAAAATCACCCGGAGCGACGCCACATCCGGCAGCAGCAGGAAGTGACCGGTCAGGTTGAGGGTGCGGTCCTCGAGCAGGAATTCGGTCTCGACGCAGAACACGAAATCCCGGGCATACCCGAAGTTCATGTAGGTCGAGGTCAGCACGGCCCCGCACAGGTCGATGGCCAGGCTGGGCACCGAGGGAACCAGCATCATCCCCATGAAATCGCTGAGGGCGTTGAGATAGGCGCTCGACAGGATGTTGCCGACCTCCTTGAGACCGGACTGCTCCATGGCGCCGAACACCTGGGTGGTGCCGATCGGCCGCTTGAGCAAGATGTCGCAGAGCTGGCGGGCGCTGGGCTCGGGAAAGAGCAGCAGCGTGCGGCCGGTCAGATCGCCCATCATGTGCATCAGCACCGCGGCGACCACATCATCCGCCTTGCCCAGCACTTCGGGCACTTCCTCGAGGCGGGTGATATTCACCTGGGGAACGCTGATCATGATGGTGCGATTGGTCAGCTGCGACAGCGCAGTGGCCGCGTGGCCCGCCCCGATGTTGGCCACCTCGCGGAGGGCATCCTGCTGCAGTGCGTGCAAGTCCCGTACGTCGTCCATGGCAGCTCCTAGACCAGCGCGGCCGGATCGAGGATGAGCACCGGCACTCCGTCACCCAGAATCGTTGCACCGCTGAAGACCGGCAGCATTCCCCGCGGCCCGTCGAACGGCTCCACCACGATCTCCTGCTGACCGACCAGGGCATCGACCACCAGCGCCAGCCGGCGGCCACCCACATCGATCACAATGGCCGGGCGGCGGCCTTCGGTGCGCCGCGGACCCACACCGAGCCGTTCCCGCAGGTGCATGGTCGGAATCACCTGGTCCCGCAGCACCAGCGCCTCGCGGCCCTGGACCTCGGCCGAACGGGCGCTACTGAACTCGAGGGTCTCCGCCACGCTGGTGAGCGGCACCGCGTAGCGTTCATCGCCGACCCGGGCCAGCAGGGCCCGCAGGATCGCGAGGCTGGTCGGCAGGTGCAGGGTGAAGGTGCTCCCCTCTCCCTCGATCGAGTGCAGGTGGACCGATCCGCCGAGCGACCGGACTCTTGATATCACCGCATCCATCCCCATGCCGCGTCCCGACACCTCCGTGACCTGTGTGGCCGTCGAGAAGCCCGGCCGGATCACGACTCGCAGCAACTGATCGTCGGTCAACGCCGTGGAACCCGGTTCGACCAGGCCTTCCCGCAGCGCCTTTTCCAGCACCCGCTGGCGGTTGATTCCGGCACCGTCATCGACCACCCGGATCGCGACGCCGGCGCGCTCGCGGGTGGCGCTCAGCTTGACCCGCGCTTCGGCCGGCTTGTTCCGCCGCTTCCGCTCCGCCGGCGACTCGATCCCGTGATCGACCGCGTTGCGCAACATGTGGATCAGCGGCTCGCCGAGTTCGTCGAGCAGGGCGCGATCGAGTTCGATCTCCTCCCCTTCGACCTCAAACGCGACCCGCTTGCCGAGCTGGCGGGACAGGTCGCGCACCACGCGCGGGAACCGATCGAACACCTGCCATACCGGTGTCATCCGGGCCTGGATGACCTCGGACTGCATCTCGGCTACCACCCGGGCCACCCGGGCACTCACCGCTTCGAGCTCGGGATTGCCCTCGCGGGAAACCAGTTCCGCCAGCCGCCCCTTGGCCACCACCAGCTCCCCCACCTGGTTCATCAGGGCATCGAGCCGGCGGAGATCGACCCGGATCTGCCGATTGCGGCCGGTGCCCTCGGCTCCGGCCCGGTCGTCCGCGACCGGGGCCATCGGGGAGACCAGGTCGCCGATTTCCACCGTGCCGACATCACCGGCGCCAAGCAGGATCGTGCGGATCTCGTCGTCGGTCCGGGACGATTCGAGCCGGAAGGCAAACCGGCCGTCGAATTCGTCCTGGTCGAACGTGGCCGATGCGGGCCTGACCGATGCCACGGTGCCCAGCCCCTCGGCCTTCCGCAGTGCAATCAGTGCCCGGGCCCCACGCATCGCGGCACCGGGCCGGATCGCGATCCTCACTACCCGTCCCGTGGTGCCGACCACCGGCTCGGGAATCCTGGCCGGGATGGCCCAGCTGCCGGTGGGTTGTGCCGCGACCGAGGCGTTATCGAGCCCGGCGAACAACCCGGTGAAATCGAGCGCGCTGTCATTGCCGGCCACCGCATCGTTGACGCCGGCTTCCAGCGCGTCGACGATCGCGAACATCAGGTCATGCAACTCGGGCGAGGCGGACCCCGGATCGCTGCGGAGCACATCCAGCAGGCTCTCGGCCCGGTGGGCCAGCTCGGTGAGGTTCGAGTACCCCATCGCGGCGGCCATGCCCTTGAAGGTGTGCATGGCCCGGAAGATCCCGACGACCGGCTCGGTAGCGCGGGGATCCCGCTCCCAATCGAGCAACAGCTGGCTGCAGGCGCCGAGGTGTTCGCGGCTCTCGGTGATGAAGAGGGTGGCGTACCTCGACAGATCCATCGCGTCAGCCGAGGATGCGCTGCACCGCCTCGAGCACGCGGGACGGCTGGAACGGCTTGACCACGAAATCCTTGGCCCCCGCCTGCACCGCCTCCACGACCAGCGCCTGTTGACCCATGGCACTGCACATCAGGATCTTGGCATCGGGGTCGTTCTTGCAGATTTCGCGCACGGCATCGATTCCGCCCATGTCGGGCATCACGATGTCCATGGTGACCAGGTCAGGCTTGAGTTCACGATAGCGATCCACCGCCTCGCGACCGGTCTCGGCCTCGCCGACGACCTCGAATCCGGCCTGGGTCAGGATGTCGCTGATCATGGTGCGCATGAAGATGGCGTCGTCGCAGACCAACACAGTGTGGCTCACGCGCCCTCCGGCGATATGGGTCCAGCAGTAGCGAGGCGGCTCAGCCGCCTACGAGCGGAGCCACCAGGGCCCCGGGATCCAGCAGAATGAAAACTCGATCGTTGTGGCGGCCGACCGCCCGGACCAATGCGGGATCGATACCCGGCATCCGCTCGGCGGGGGCCAGGCTGGCGACCTCGACGTCGACCAGGTCCAGCACTTCATCAACCTCCAGCCCGACCATCCGTCCTTCCAGGGCCAGCACCAGAACCGATGCAGCTCCGGCCGAGACCGGTGCCCGCTGCAGCACGGCCGCTCCTCGGGCCACCGTCAACAATGAGCCCCGGACGTTGATCAGACCGTCGATCGCAGCCGGGGCCCCCGGAATCCGGGTGGCCGCCTGGGCCGGGATGATTTCGCGGATGGTCTCGACGGCCAAGGCACAGCACAGGTCAGCGACCTGGAAGACCACGAGCCGGACCTTGGGAGAATCAGCCATGTCCTTTAAAGAAACCAAGATACCGAAGCCAATCAGTGGCGGCAACGGGAGCGAACTCTGCCGCCGCGCTTGCCAGGAGCGGCCGGAGATCGGCCGGCCAGTCAGATTCGAATTCGACCGGCAGTCCGGTGATCGGATGGCGGAACGCCAGGTAGGCCGCATGCAGGGCCTGGCGCACCGCGAGCCGTTCCAACGCTTCAGCCCGGAGCCGCGCTCCCCCTGAAATCCGCTTGCTGCCGCCCAGGCCGTAGACCTCGTCGCCCAGCAGCGGGTGTCCAACGTGGCCGAGGTGCACCCGGACCTGGTGGGTCCGGCCGGTATGCAGCTCCAGCCGGACCAGCTCCGCCACGTCAAACCTGCCGACGACATAGGCGTCGGTCCGCGCCGGCCGGCCCTCCGGCAGCACGGCCATTCGTTTGCGATCGTTGGTGGACCGGGCCAGCGGCGCGTCGATGGTCAGGGGGCTTTCGCTCAGGTGGCCCCACGAGAGCGCAGCGTAGTGCCGTTTCACCCGTCGAGCCGCGAGCGCGGCGCCGAGTCGGCGATGGGCCAGATCCGTCTTGGCGACGACCATCAGGCCAGAAGTATCCCGATCGAGCCGGTGTACGATCCCAGGCCGTCCGGCCGCTCCACCAGCCAGCGTCGTCCCTCTGGCGATCAGGGCGTTGACCAGGGTGTCCTGCCAGTGACCTGGGGCCGGATGCACGACCAGGCCAGCCGGCTTGTCGATGACGGCCAGGTACTCGTCCTCGAAAACCACGGTGAGCGGAATGTCGGCTGGCTGCAGCGTGCGGGCGGGCTCAGCCTCGGGAAACTGCACTTCGATGAGATCGCGGCGGAGCAGCAGGCGGGAGGCCCTGGCCACGGTGCCGTTGACCCGGACGCTGGCCTGCCCGACCAGCCGCGCGGCCTGGGTGCGCGAAAGCTGAAGCTGGTCGGCGAGGAAGCGGTCGATCCGCTCGGTCTGGTCAGCGGCGACGGCGAGCCGCAGCGGCTCGGCCACGGAGGTCAGACCGGGGTGATGGACTGGGATCCGGCGCCCTCGGCTGTGCGGAGCGCAGCCTCGGCTTCGGAGGCGCGGCGGGCGTCCTCACGCCAGAACGAAATGGCCAGGAGTACCGCGCCACAACTCACCGCAATATCCGCCACGTTGAAGGTCGGCCACCGCATCTGACCGATGCCGACGTCGAGAAAATCCACCACGCCCTGCGGATTGCGGATCCGGTCGATCAGGTTGCCGAACGCCCCGCCGGCCACGGCACCGGTCGAGAGCTGCCGAACCAGGTCCCCGACCGGCGCGCGCTCGGACAGCCGCTGCAGCAGCACTACCGCCACCAGGGCGATGACCAGCAGAATCCAGCGGGAGTAGGGTCCCACGTGCAGCCCGAAGGCCGCTCCGGGGTTATAGACCAGGCGGAGCTGCAGCCAGTCGCCCATGACCTCGATACCCGAGGACCTGAGCAGCCGGGCCTGGGCCGCGACCTTGGTCAGGATATCCAGTGCCACCACCGTGGCGGCCGTGGCCCAGAAAATCCGCCGGTCAGCGGCGCTTGCCATCCTCTTCCTTTTCCTTGCACTTGATGCAGAGGCGGGCATGCGGCAACGCATCGAGCCGTTCGAAGGTGATCTCCTCGCCGCAGGTATGGCAGTTGCCGAACCTGTCGGGGCTGGTGTACAGCCGCCGCAGCGCCTCGTTCACATGCCAGAGATACCGACCCTCCTGCGAGGCAAACAGGAACTGTTTTTCCCGTTCCATGGCGTCGGTACCCTGATCGGCCATGTGGAACGAGTATGAGCTCAGGTCGCCGTCAGCTCCCTGGAGGGTGTTGTTGAAGGACTCATCGTAGTAGCCGAGTTCCTTCATGACGCGGGCCCGCTCTTCGAGCAGCCGCTTTTCCAGATGGGTCAGGTTCTTCTTGTTCATCCCGTCCTGTTCCGGTTCAGGCCGGCGCTGCGCCGGCCGACAACTGCTTGACTGCCACAGTAACCTGCTGTCCCTCGATATCGAACGACTCCTGGCGATCGGCCGCCCGGAGCACCTCTCCCACCTTGAACTCCCTGGCCAGCGTTTCCGCTGCGATAGAGCTCCGGTGGTTAAGCGCCGCCGAAAGGATATCCGGACCGCCGGTGATCGACAGGCTGATCCGGGCCGAGAAGTCGAAGCCCGCCTCTTTGCGGAGCCGCTGGATCAGGTGCACCAGCTCCCTCGCGATCCCTTCCAGCCGGAGCTCCGGAGTCAGGACCGGATCGAGCGCAGCCACATACGGTCCGTCGCTCTGCACCAGCCAGTCCGTCGCCACTTCGCGCTCGACCACCACATCCTCGGAAAGATAAGTGATCCGGGTCCCATCCACCTCCAGGTAGGCTTCCCCGCCGGTTTCCAGGGTCCGGAGCTGGTCCGGCGACAGCTGGCTGGCCCAGCCCGCCACCTGGGGGGTCTGCTTGCCATAGCGCTTGCCCAGCGAGCGGAAGTTGGCCCTGGCCTTGAGCCGCACCAGTTCGGTATCAGAGCCGACCACTGATACCTGCTTGACATTGACCTCATGCGAGAGGGTCGCGAGCAGCGCATCGAACTCGGGGCCGAGAACAGCGGCAGGCACTGCCACCTGCATCCGGGCCAGCGGCTGGCGGACCTTGCGATCAGGCCCGCGCGCGGCCCGGGCCAGTGAGGCCAGCCGGCGAATCGCATCCATGGCGGAATCGAGCCTGGGCTCGTGAACCCCGGCAACCTTGGGAAACTCCGCCAGGTGCACTGAAGTTCCCGTCAGCGACCGATGAAGCCAGTCTGCGGCGAACGGCGCCGCCGAGGCCAGCAGCCGGGAGACGGTGACCAGTGCATGATGGAGAGTGGCGACCGCCGCCGGATCGGCCTCGTGATCCGGAGCCCAGAATCGTGACCGGTTGGTCCGGATGTACCAGTTGGACAAGTCGGTGACCACGAAGTCCATCAGGGCCCGGGTGCCGGTGGTCACATCGTACGACTCCCAGGCCGCAGTTACCGCACCGACCGTATAGTCGAGCCGCGAGCGGAGCCAGCGATCGGCCAGGGTTGGAGTGCCGGTCGGACCGGTTGGAGTCCAGCCGCCGGAATACGCCGCAAAGAAGGTATAGCTGTTGCGCAGCGTGTTGAGGAATCCGCCGGCGCTCTCCGGAATCGTCTTCGGATCGAACTTCTTGGGCAGCCAGACCTGGCTCGACACCAGCAGGTACAGCCGGACCGCATCGGCCCCGAATTCGCGGACCATGGCCCACGGATCGACCACGTTGCCGACCGACTTCGACATCTTCTTCCCTTCGGCGTCGAGCACCAGCTCGTTGACGATCACATTCCGGTACGCCGGAGCATCGAACGCGGTGGTGGCAATGGCCAGCAGCGAATAGAACCAGCCGCGGGTCTGGTCGATCCCCTCGCAGATGTAGTCGGCCGGAAAATGCGATTTGAACTCGGCCTCGTGCTCGAACGGATAATGCCACTGGGCATAGGGCATTGAGCCGGAATCGAACCAGGTATCAATCACTTCTGACGCGCGCGTCATCGTCCCGCCGCAGCGGCACGTCCAGCTGTAGCTGTCGATGAAGGGCTTGTGCGGATCGAAATCGGCGGGCAGCGGCTTGCCCCACAGTTCGGTCAGGCGGGCGTAGCTGCCGACCACTTCGAGGTGGGCCGGGTCCTGGTTGCAGCTCCAGACCGGCAGCGGCGTGCCCCAGTAGCGATCACGGGATAGCGCCCAGTCAACGTTGTTGGCCAGCCACTCGCCGAACCGGCCACTGCCGACTTCGGGCGGGTGCCACTGGACGCCGGCGTTGAGCTCGATCATCCGCTGCTTGACGGCCGCGGTCCGGACGAACCAGGAGTCGCGGGCGTAGTAGATCAGCTTGCTCTTGCAGCGCCAGCAGTGGGGATAGCTGTGTTCGTAGGTCTCGGTGGCCAGCCAGCGGCCATTCTGCTTGAGCGTCCGGATGATGAGATCATTGGTCTCGTCGGCGGTGACCAGACGGCCTTCGATCTCGGGCCAGGTGGTGCCGACAAAGGTCCCGTCCGCAGCGACAGGACGGACCAGCGCCAGGCCATGTTCCTTGCCGGCGGCGTGGTCGTCGGCGCCGAAGGCCGGGGCCAGGTGTACCATGCCGGAGCCATCGTCGGCGGTGACGAAATCAGCCGCGACTACCAGTCGGGATTTGAATTCGGGAGGGAGCGGCACCACCTCGAGCGGCCGGGCGTAACTCAGCCCCGCCAGCGCAGAGCCCTTGATCGTGCGGCGGAGCGGCAACTCCCCGATCGGCGTGACCTTGCCGTCGTGCGGCACCTTCACCGACCCGGCGCGCGACGTGGCAATGACCAGGGTGCGGTTGCCGAGCGCGTATTCGCCGTAATCCATGTCGGCGTGCACCGCCACGGCCACATTCGCCGGCAGGGTCCACGGAGTTGTGGCTGTCTCTTATACACA
>JBEPVA010000027.1:0-25189 GCA_041691295.1 Gemmatimonadota bacterium | reverse complement strand
TGCCCAGTCACTGGGCACGCCGCCGGGTATGTCCAGCCTTCGCTTCGCGCCGTACGCGCCATTTCTCGGTCAGTCCGATCGGCCGCTGGCGCGCGGGACGTCAGCGTCCATCTCAGGCAGCAGTTACGCGATTGAGGGCGCGGCGGTCGGTGGGGGAACCCTCGGACTCGCAACGGCAATCCTCACTCACGACCTCTGCGCGGCGGACTCGTCCGGTGGCAGCTGCCTGCTGCCGACGCTGGGCGGGGCGATGACCGGAGGCCTGATTGGTGTCGTGATCGGTGGACTGGCCGGATCCTTTTTTCCAAAGGGACCGTGATCAGACTCATGCTCGGATGGGCCACCGGCTCGATGGCACTCCTCTTGATCCTTGGCGTGACAGTTGTCGGGCATGCACAGTCGCGGCCTGACGATCGGTTGGCGCAGATGAGAGTGGCCGTCACCTTGATGCCGCCGCGGCGCTCGCCGGTGGATCGAATGGATCGGGCGTTCATGCGGGCGGACCGTGACAGCGCCGTGCTGAAAACCGATCCCGGCCACTGGCATGAAGGTGCGCTGTACGGCGGAATTGGAGGGGCGGTGATAGGGGGTGCGCTGGGGTTGTTCCTCTGCCGACTTGCGGAGGGAAGTTGTGTCAGCCAGGTCGTGGAACTGACACTAGGAGGCGGATTGATCGGAGGATTTGTTGGGGCGGTGGTGGCGCAGTGAGCGAAGTAGGCCTGGCCTTTCCCTTGTTCTCCACTCGATTCTGCAGGACCATAGTCAACGATTCATGCCGTTCGATCACCTTAGGCTTCGGCCCCCCCGATGAACCGATTCCATGCGGCTGACGTCAGTCCTCGGCTGAAGCCGAGGCTCGGCACCGCGAGCTGAAGCGCGCTGGATCTCTGCAGACGGAGGGCGGGCGGTTCTGACCGAGGCCGGAGTGGATGTTGAACTCTGATGTCGAGGTTCGGGGTCCGTCCCATCTCCCGTCTTCCATCTGCCATCTCCTGCTGTTCAGTGCCGGAGAGGGAGCCAGGGGGTGAGGTCAAATGCTGGCGGGCGGAGGCGCACTCCAGGAGCGATACAACTCAGGACTAACGACCAACGGCCAACGGCTCTTTTGCCGAGGGACACAAATCATTGAGCACGCACACCTCGCACCTGGGCCGATTGGCGATGCAGATTGTCCGGCCATGCGCGATCAACAAATGCGACAGGATCGCCCAATCCTCCCGCGCGATCAGCTTCATCAACTCCTGCTCGATCTTCACCGCGTCGGTGCCGCTGGCCAGCCTGAGCAGGTTGCAGAGCCGGGTCACATGGGTGTCGACGGTGACCCCTTCGCTGATTCCGAATGCATTGCCGAGCACCACGTTGGCGGTCTTGCGGCCCACGCCGGGGAGAGCGTGCAGTTCGGCCATCGTGTGTGGCACTATTGAATCGTGCGACGCGACCAGTGCCTGGGCCATCGCGACCAGGTTGCGGGCCTTGTTGCGGAAGAACCCGGTCGACATCACGGCCTTTTCGACGTCGGCAATCCCTGCCTGAGCGAGTCTGGCGGGCGTCGGCCACTGCTTGAAAAAGGCGGGGGTGACCATGTTGACCCGCACATCGGTGCACTGGGCCGAGAGGATCGTGGCCACGATCAGCTGGTATGGCGAGATAAAATTCAGGGCGCAGTGCGCGTCAGGGTAGGCCCGCTTCAATCGCGCCACGATTTCGGCTGCTCTCTTCTTCTTGGATTCAATTGATTCATGGCCGCGAGCGCGTGCAGTGGCAGGCTTTGCTGGGGCGGGTCTACGCCCCGCCCCTACGCGCCCCGCCCCCGCCTCGCGCCCGCTCGCCCGAGCACTTTTCCGACCTTCCGGCTTTCCGACCTTCCGACTCATCGTCCTCGTCTCGCCGCCACGTGCTTCAGGAATCCCGCCACCGTACGGCTGTTGAGTACATCATCCTTCCGCAACCACCCTTTCCGCGCGATCCCCACTCCGATGTCGACATTGGCGATGCCGGCCGCGTTGTGAGCATCCGACCCGATGGAGATCGGAACACCGAGGTCACGGGCCCGCTTGACCAGCCGCCAGTCCAGGTCGAGCCGGTGCGGGTCGGCGTTGATCTCGATGGCCACGCCTGTCTTTGCGGCCTTGTCGAGCACGGCCTCCATGTCGATCGGATACGGCTCGCGTGACAGCAGCAGCCGGCCGGTTGGATGTCCGATGATCGCCAGGTTGGGGTCGTCCATGGCCGTCAGCAGCCGCTCGGTCATCTCTTTCTCGGTCAGATTGAACCGGCTGTGAATCGACCCGATCACGAAATCGAGCCTGGCCAGCGTGGCGCTGTCATAGTCGAGCTTGCCGTCCACCAGGATATCGGCCTCGACCCCCTGCAATATCCGAATGCCCTTGAGTTCGGCGTTGACCTCGTCGATCTCGGCTCGCTGCCTGACCAGGTCGTCGGGGGAAAGACCGCCGGCGTAAGCCGCGGCCTGGCTGTGATCGGTGATTCCCACCCACTTGTAACCTACTGCCAGGCAGGCCTCCGCCAGCGCGCGAACGGTCATCGAGCCATCGGAGTAGTGGGTATGGCAGTGGAGAAAGCCCTGCAGGTCGCTGCGCTCGATCAGGACCGGCAGTTCGTGCTTCTGGGCCGCAGCTACTTCGCCCTGGCCTTCGCGCATCTCCGGCGGAATCTCGGCCATGCCGAGTGCGTTGTAGAAAGAGGCTTCGTTGGGGGTCTGGACGAAGCTGCTGCCTTTCCAGAGTGCGGCTCCGTTCAAGGCGTATCCCGCCGCCGCGGCCACGGCGGATAGCTCAGCCAGGTGTGCATCGCTGCCGGTGGCCTGCACCAGCACCGCACCGGTATTGGGCGGAGTGGTCACGATGATCTGCGCGGTCGAGCCGCCGGCAAAGCGCAGCGTGACCCGCCGCTCATCCTGCCCGGCAAATTCGTTGATCCCCGGCAACCGGGCCAGCTTCTCGAACAGGTCGGCGGGCGCCACATCGGCGACCAGCACAATCACCAGTTCCCGGACGATCTCGGTCTGGCGGCGCACTTCCCCGGCGACGGTGGCCTGTACCACGCCGGGCAGCCGTCGCAGCGCCTCGACCAGTGTGGTCGCCTCTTCCGCCGCGTGGTGCGACAGCTTCCAGGCACTGGCCTGGCGGAGAAACGCGATGCTCTTGAGGATGTTCTCCGCTGTCTTGGCGCCGAACCTCGGCAGGCGGGAGAGCCTGCCATCGCGGGCGGCGGCCTCAAGGTCCGGCAGTGAATCGATCCCGAGGGTTTCGTGGATCTGGCGGATCTTGGCTACGCCGAGCCCGGAGATCTGCAGCATTTCGAGGAGCCCGGGCGGCACCTGCGCGCGCAATTCTTCCAGCAGACTGGAATGACCGGTGGTCACCAGCTCCTGGACGATCTGGAGTGTGGCGGGCCCGACGCCCTTGGTGGCCGCCAGGGTGCCATCCGCCAGCGCAGCCGTCAGCTCTCCGGCCAAGCCGCTGATGGCGCGGGCGGCGGTGTTGAAGGCCCGGACCCGGAACGGATTCTCACCCTTGAGCTCGAGGAAGGAGCCAATCTGTTCCAGCAAGCGGGCCACCGACTTCTTGTCCGTCATCTGGCCGCCTGCTCCTTTCCAGTGGTGGGGTCCGCGGCCTGAGCCCGGGCCGCGAGCTCGATCAACTCTTCAGGGCCGGTGATCGAGAACAATCCCGCCGCGGCGCCGCCCGGCAGCACAGGGGCAAAGAGTCCAGAGCCATCCTGCCGAGCCAGCCCCGCGGGGCGTGGTCCTTCGGCGGCGACAACGCTGAAGCCCATCCGGGTCGGATGAAATCCGAAGATGGCCAGCACTGCGAGTCCGCCGCCGGCAAGCGTATGGGTGAAGACTCCGTCCAGCGGTTCATGCGGGGCTCCGGGGTCGGTTTCGCCCCAGACCAGCCGCTCGGGAAACTGAATGTAGCGGGCCGAACTGACCTCGCCACTTGGTGCAGCCGGACCACTCAGCAGCGCGCCGGCCACGGGTCTGGTGAGCACTGTCGTGGGTTGGCCCGCCGCCCAGAACAGGTAGGCATGGTGCAGCAGGGCCAGATGTTCGGCCACCGCCTCTTCGGCCCCCTCGTCCGGGACCTGCTCGCGCAGGAATCCGGTGACCAGCTGATCCAGCACGAATCGATCGCGGTCGAGCGGATTGG
Source organism: Gemmatimonadota bacterium (assembly GCA_041691295.1). Classification (GTDB taxonomy): domain Bacteria; phylum Gemmatimonadota; class Gemmatimonadetes; order Gemmatimonadales; family GWC2-71-9; genus DATEHG01. The sequence continues at coordinate 21,017 of JBEPVA010000027.1, read as the reverse complement.
CACCGGACTTGGCCAGCGAGTCCTGAATGGCCGGGAACCGCTCGTCGGCCACACTGGCAAAGACCAGGTCGAACGGGGTCACTCGGCTCATCGAGGCAGGAACGGGTCGACGGCGGCCACCAGTTGATCCGGCGCTTCGACCTGCGGGACGTGCCCGCAACCACGGATCAGATGAAATTCAGCGTGGAGGCAGTCGGCGGTTTCCCGCGCCGTCTCCACCGGGATCGGGTCGTCGTCGCCGTGCGCCACCAGTGCCGGGAGCGAGAGCCGGCGCAGCTCGGGGCGGATGTCGAAATCACCCAGGCTGGTCCAGACCTCCTTCTGGGTCCGTTCCGTGACCCGGAACGAGGTCAGCTCCGGACTGCGATCAGGATCATGGAAGTAGCCTGACACCGCCAGCGCAAAGAGCTGCGCCGCATGAGCGGCCGGATCCCGCTCACGCAAGCCGCTGGCACGGAGCTCGGCGCGCCTGGCCTGAAGGGCCGGGGTCATGTTCCTGGCCAGGAATCGAGCCTCAAAGTCAGCCCGTTCCCCTTTCGATGCCGGCGCCGGAGAAACCAGGGCCAGTCGCTCGACGCGATCCGGATGCTGAATGGCGTACAGCATGGCCAGCATGGCTCCCCAGGAGTAGCCCAGCAGGGTGAGTCGATCGATGCCCCAGAGTTGGCGCAGCGCTTCGAGGTCCGCCACCTGTTCCTGCCAGCCGACCGGTGCTTCGCGGCCGACGGGGGACCGGCCGCCACCGCGCTGGTCGTAATAGATCAGGGTCCGGCCATTGCCCAGCAGGTCGAAGCCGGGCAGGAGGTAGTCGTGATGGGCCCCCGGCCCGCCGTGCAGGACAATCACTGGCGGTCCCGCACCTATACGGCGCTCGAACAGATCGACGCCGCGGACATGCCGAGTGAGCGTCTCAGCCGGCACGAAGCAGCTCCCGCACACTGTTGCTGTGGATCGTGGCAAGGTCCACGATATCCTCGGCGTATCCGCCGGCCATGGTCAGCACCACCGGCAGTCCTCGTCTATGGCAGCCCTCGAATACCGCGCGGTCACGCAGGGCCAGTCCGTCGATGGACAGCTTGAGCCGGCCCAGCCGGTCACCAGCGTAGGGGTCAGCGCCGCCGAGGTAGAAGACCAGGTCGGCTGCCGAGTCGTCGAAGACCTGGTCGAGGTGCCGGTCCAGCAACTCGAGATACTCCGAGTCTCCGCAGCCATCCTCCAGTTCGACATCCAGCCGGCTCAGCTCCTTGTGAAACGGATAATTCTTGCGGCCGTGCATCGAAAAGGTGAAGACATCGGGATCATTGCCGAAGATGCTGGCCGTACCGTTTCCCTGGTGGACATCCAGGTCGATGATCGCCGCTCGGCGGATCCGGCCCTCGCGCTGGAGGACCTTGATGGCCACCGCCACATCGTTGAAGACGCAGTACCCCTCACCGCGGTCCGGAAAGGCATGGTGGGTGCCGCCAGCGAGCGTCATCCCGATGCCGCCATCGAGCGCGTCGCGGGCGGCCTCGAGCGTGGCCTGAACCGTACGGAAGGAACGTTCGCGCAGCTCGGCACTCCAGGGAAATCCCAGCCGCCGAATCTGGGGTTCGGTGGCGGTGCCATCGGACATTGCCCCGACCCAGCCGTCCGTGTGGACCAGCGACAACGCCCAGCGCTCCACCCGGTCCGGCTCCTCGATTCCCCCGTCGAGCAGGCCACTGGCCGCGACGGCATCCCGGATCATCGCGTATTTGGCGATCGGAAACCGGTGGCCGTCCGGAAGCGGTACAGTGTAGCGGGCGGAGGACCAGGCGCGGGGCATTGGGTGTACTGAGTTGGGGAAGGACTTCATCCTGAGCGCCGCGAAGGATCGCGTCAGGTGCGAGCCGATCCCTCGCTGATCCTCGCTGCGCTCGGATTCCAGCTCGGGATGAGGTGGTAAGAGAATTGGTACACGGTTCCCGGTCCAACCGGTTCCGGGTTCCGCGCGTCACCCGACGCCAAGAATTCCGGATTGTTTGTTAACGGCCAATAGCCAATGGCTAACGGCTAGAGCAGCACTGCCAGCGCATCCGCGACCCGCTTGATCGCAGATTCTTCGTCGGTAGTAAATGGATCCGTCACATCGCTGTCCACGTCGATCTGCCCCAGGATTACCGCGCCCCGGCGGATCAGCACCACCAGCTCCGACCGGGTAAAGGTGTTGCAGGCGATGTAATTCGATACCGCCCGCACATTCGGCACATTCTGGTCGAGCCCCGTGGCAACGGCGGTTCCGCAGACACCGTGACCGACCGCGATCTGGGTGTGCTCGGTTTCCCGGCCGGCAAAGGCCTCGAGCCTGAGCTGGTCGCCATGGAGCATGTACAGGTAGATCGAGGTGTACGGTGATCCGGCGGCCTGGATCTTGTCGGCGGCGTACTGCAGCAGGGCCTGGCGCCCGGCATCCCGGGCAAAGGCGCCGCGCAGACCGGCGATGATCCGATCGGTCTCGAGTACGGTGCCCATCAGTTGTTGCGGGTGCCCAGGGTGACGGAGAGCAGCAGCGATTGGGTACTGCGGAGCACCCGGACCTCGACCACATCGCCGGGGCGGTGGCTGCGGAGCGCGGTCGTCATGGCCTGCAGATCGGGAACCTCGAGGTCGCCGATTCTGGTGATCACATCCTCGCCCTTGAGCCCGGCCAGTTCGGCCGGGCTGCCGCTCCGTACCCCGCTGATCCGGACCCCGTGCGGATCCCCGCCGGCCATGTCGGGGATGGTGCCGAGGTAGGCGCCATAGCCGGAGGTGACCGCCGGGGGCGCGGTGGCGGTTGCGGCCTGTGGTGGCGGCGCGTTGACGAAGGTCAGCGGCGACTTGCGATCGGCCAGGGCCCGGACAATGTTGGCGGTGAATTCCGCCACCCGGGCCAGGCCATCGGCGTTGATCTTCTGCCAGTCGTCGGTGGCGCGGTGATAGTCCTCGTGCAGGTCGGTGAACAGGTGCAGCACCGGCTTGCCGGCGATGTAGAACGACTGGTGGTCACTGGGGCCATAGCCGTCGCCCGAAGCCTTGAGATCGAACTTCGCGGTGCTGTTGAGTGAATCGAGCAGCGCCGGAAATTCCCGGGCGGTCTCGACGCCATAGACGATCAGCCGGTCATTCCGGAGCCGGCCGACCATGTCGAGATTGATCATGGCGGTTACGGCGTTCATCGGGAACAGCGGGTTGCGGACGTAATAGGTCGAGCCAAGTACCCCTTCCTCTTCGCCGCTGAAGGCGATGAACACTACGGTCCGGGCCGGCGGAGCCGCCGCCAGCACCACCGCGATCCGCTCGAGCGCCGCGACACCCGACGCATTGTCATCGGCGCCGTTGTGGACCGAGCCGGTGCTGTCGGGGTCGAGCGAGCCGAACTTGCCCAGCCCGAGGTGGTCGTAGTGGGCACCCACCACGACGATCTCGTTACGGCGGTCAGGATCCCGTCCGGGAAGTACTCCGATGACATTGCGGCCGGTGGCGCCACCGATCCCGGCAGAGCCGGCGGCCGGCGCATCCGGCGAGACGGTAAAGTCCTGGAACCAGCCGCGAGGCGCCGCCTGCAGCCCGGCCCGGGCAAACCGGCGGGCGATGTAGGCAGCGGCCGTATCGGCGCCCGGGGTGCCGACCAGGCGGCCACCCAGGTTATCGGCCGCGAGGAACTTGACGTCTTCCAGGACGATCCGGGCGACTGAATCGCGGGTGGCACGGGCGGCGGAATCGGACAGGACGGCCTGAGCTTGAAGGGCTGGTGCCGAAACGAGTAAGAGGGGCAGGGCGGCGGCCAGCGCCGCAAGGTTTGAAAGCCGTGACATGGGCCGAAACCTACGCCGCTCAGCCGCCCGAGTGAAGAGAGCTACGCCGAGCTGGTAAGCCGTTGCTGTGATTGACGGTACGCAGTATCTTCACGATGGCACTTCCCCGGGAACCCCTATCCCCCCAATGGCCACTCCTGAGTCAAGTGCAGTCGCACTGGCCCGGATTGTATTCCTGCTGAAGGAAGCACCGGAAGCCAAGCGCGATCTGCAGGTTGCATTCGAAACGTTGATCGACAGCTTCGGGACCGGACCCCACGAATTCGGGGTCCGGAGCGGCGCGTTTCTGCTCGACGGCGTTCGACTGGATCTCAACAGCACGGGGGTGGAAGCGCTGTTCCAGGTGATGTGGGCCCACGGCATCGGTGACCTGGTGATGCCGGCCGACCTTACACCCGGTATCCTCGCTTCACTGGTCCGCGCACTGGCCTCGCCGCCGCCGGCCACGCCCGACGTCGCGGTCTTCCAGAGCCGGCTCCAGGGGCTCGGCGCCACGATGCTCAAGGTCAGCGGCCTGCCGGTGACCGGAAAGGTCGAAGGGCTGGTCCTCAACGAGATCGATCTCAAGCCCGCGATTCCCCGGACCGCACCTCCCGCCATTCCCCGGGGTCACAAGCCGGTCGAGGACGAAGACACCCAGCTGACCGGTCTCGGCAGCGATGTGGTCAGTGAAGAAAAGTTCGGCATGATGCACTTCATGACCCTCGAAATGCCCACCGGTGGTAACCTCGACGACCTGACAGACCAGCTCGATACTGAGCAGACCAGCAGCAGTCAGTCCGAGCTGATGGCCCGCATTCTCACCGCCGGCGAACAGGCCGCCGGTGCCGGGGCCTGGCAGGAGGTGCTGCGGGCCGGTGTCAACTTGATTCGCCATGAAGAGGAACACGCCGAGGACGCCACCCGCCGCAGCTTTGGCATGGCGCTGCGCCGCCTGATGCCCCGCCCGGTGCTGGAGCAGATTGCCAGGCTGTCCCATCCGCTGGCCACCCGGAATGATGCCATTCTGGTACTCCGAAGGATGGGCGCCGAGTCGACGGAGGTGCTGCTCGAGCTGCTGATCTCGGCCCGCTCCCCCGGCGAACGGCGCAGCTATTTCAATGCCCTGACTCACATGACCGAGGGCACCAAGCTGCTGGTCCACATGCTGACTCACGACGAGTGGTTCGTGCTCCGTAACGTGGCTGAGCTCTGTGGCGAGATGAAGCTGGAGGACGCCGTCCTGCCGCTGACCCGTCAGATGAACCATGAGGACGAGCGGGTGCGCCGGGCAGTGGTCGGCGCCCTGGCCAGGATCGGCACTCCCGGCACTGTCGAACCGCTCCGTAAGGCGCTGAACGATCCGTCGGCCCAGGTCAGGCTCCAGGCTGTGGCGGGAATCGACAGCAAACGGGCGCGCGGCCTGGTCGGCAGCCTGATCAAGCGGCTGGAGGATGAGCCGGTCGACGATGTGAAGCGGGAGATTCTGCTGGCGCTGGGGCGGGTGGCCTCGCCAGAGGCGCTGACGGTGGTGGCCAAGGCCGCCGAACCTGGCGGCCGGGTCCTCAAGCGCAAACCGACCGCCTACCGGATGGCGGCGGTCGAGGCTCTGCGCCTGGCCGGGCCGTCGGCCGCCAACCATCTCAAGTCACTGCTGGATGACGATGACGCGGAGGTCCAGTCGGCGGCGCGAAAGGCGTTGTCGAATATGTGGTAGGGGAGTCGCGAGACAAGAGACGAGAGACGAGAGAAAAAACTCTGTACCTCATCCCGAGCGAGCATCGCGAGCGAGGGATCTGCCGTACGTCGAGAGACAAGAGTCGAGAGAAAAACTTCCGCACCTCATCCCGAAGGAGCCCTTCGCAGGGCGAAGACGCGCGAGAGTCTCGAGGCCCTTGGTCTTGGCATTGCCGGGCTTGCGGGGTGACTTCGGCATGAGGTCTCCAGGAAAAAGACAAGTTGATACGGCGTGTAACGAGAAATCGAAAATCCGGCAGCAAACGTGACATCGAGGCATATGATCACGCAGGAACGTACGTCAACCGAATAGTATCCGCGATCCGGTCGCTGGCCACCAGGCGTAGCGGTGGGCGTGGGCCGGCGAAGTATGGCTTACCGGCGCCCAGCACGAACGGGCGAAAATAGAGCCGATATTCGTCGATCAGGCCGAGGTCGGTGAGGCTGGCGGCGAGGGTCGGGCCGGCGACGTCGATCTTCCCATCGACTTCCAGCTTCAGCCGGCGCACGAAGCCTTCGAGGCTCTCGTTGACACGTGTGGCATTCGGACCGACCGACTTGAGCGTGCGCGAGACCACCCATTTCGGCTGCGCCCGCCACACGGCCGCGAATTCGTGGTCTCCCTCGTCCCACTCCGGCCGATCCTCATCCCAATAGCGCATGATCTGGTAGATCCGACGACCATACAGACAGCTGGCCAGCTGCCGAACATGCTCGGTAAAATGACGACCGAGCTCGGCATCTGGTGGAGGCAACGACAGGTCGCCCGCGACTCCGTCGACGTAGCCATCGGGCGATTGCATCATTCCGAAGCTGAGTCTGGCCATGTCGAGGAACCTCTGTGCGCCTAAGAGGATTGTGGAGCCGGCGAGGAACGCGTCAGCCCAAAGACAACTCAGTGCTGCCCTGGCCGTGATGCTCGTTCGGCGGCTTGTGCGACACGCATAAGCTGCGGGCTCAGTCCCAACACCACGAAATCAATGGTTCCTGCCAATCACCGACCCGCCAGTTCCCGTCTCAGGCCTCACCGGTTTTCCGCCAATCGAGAACGATGGGCAAGCTAAGGACCGCGACCACGATCCAGACGCCTGGGCTCGTGCTGGAGGAGAGCTGCTGGGTACTGATTGTCATGAGGACCACGCCAAGGCCGGCCCACTTCGCGTGCTGATTGGCCAGCCACGCTTCCCGAGTCAAGTCGTCCTTGAACAAGCGGACTGGGAGCTCGGCGGCTTGACGGGCGGGCATCGGGAAAAGCAATTGCAAGGTTATGGCGCGGCCTGTCCGGAGCCGTGTGGCAGCGGAACGAGAGTATGACGCCGACTCAGGACACTTCCCCCCGTGGGCCGAGAAAGGCGGCGATCAGGTCGGCGGTACGATGCCAGTCGCGCGCCTCCCGGGCGAGTTGCTTCCGGCCGGCGGCGGTGAGCGAATAGAACTTGGCGCGGCGGTTGTTCTCCGACTGACTCCACTTGGCGGTGATCAACCCCTCCTGCTCGAGCTTGAGCAGCGCGGGATAGAGGGTGCCGTAGTTGAGCGTCAGGCGGTTTCGGCTGGTCTCCTCGATGCGGCGGCCGATGCCGTAGCCATGCAGCGGACCCAGCACGTCGAATGTCTTGAGGATCATGAGGGCCAGGGTGCCCTGCTGGACCTCGAGTTTTGTCGCCATTCAGTATCCTATGGAATTCCCATACCAATGTGGTTCCCGACTCGTGGTCCCGCCAAGGCGGGAGTGCCGGCGTCTCAGCGCTTGAGCACCTCGATCAGCGGCACCCGCATGGCGCGGGTCGCCGGCACGAGACAGGCCACGGCGGCGCCGGCCGGCAGAATGACGGCCACCGTGATGAAGGTCAACGGATCTCGCGCCGAGACGCCATACACGAGGGCCGCCATCGAGCTGGCCACGGCGATCGCGAGGACCAGGCCGATGGCTGTGCCGATGCCCGCCAATCGAATACCCGGCCCGAATGCCAGCTTCAGGATATCCGACGGTCGCGCGCCGAGGGCCAGCCGGACAGCAAACTCGGGGCGCCGCTGGGTCACTACCAGGGACATCACGCCATAGATGCCGAGCACGGCAAGGCACAGCGCGGCGACGCCGAACGCGGCGATGAGATAGAGCGAGAAGCGTCGTCGGGCCATTGATTGGGACATCAGTTCGTCCATTGTTTTCACCCCGAACACCGGCAGCTCAGGGTCGACGGTGTGGACCAGCGAGGTGATCGTGGCCTGCATCTGCCTGGCGCTCTGGCGGGTCCGCACGAAGATCGCGATGGCGACGGAAGGCCGCTGGAGGATGGGGACATAGATGTGCGGTGGCGCCGGCTGATCGAGCCCGCCGGTGTGGACGTCGGCCACCACGCCGACGACCTGGAAGTCGGTTGCGGCGCCGACCCGGAGCCGGTGGCCGATCACGTCCTGGGAGGGCGAGAAGGTACGCACGAACGCCTCGTTGACCACCGCGACGAGCGGCGCCCCGAGATCGTCGTGATCGGAGAACACCCGGCCCTGTCGAAGCGGGGTGCCGAGCGTCTGGAAGAAGGTCGGACTCACCGTGCCGAACTGGGCCGCCCGGTTGCTGTCCTGACCGGCCGGCTGGTCCGGCAGCGAAAAGGGAAAGGCGCGGGTCACCGAGTTGAGGAACGGCACGTCGATGCTCGAGCCGAGCGCCGCGGCCTGCACGTCCGGCAATCGGCCCAGGTGATCAAGCAGGCCCTGAACGAGAGTCGACCTCGCTTCGGCTTTGATGTAGGGATTGTTCGCGGGATTGTTCGGTCGGGGTACCCACACCTGTGCCATCACCAGGCCCTCCGGCTCGATACCGGGATTCTGGTTGAGCACGGCGGCAAAGCTCCGCATCTGCAGCCCCGCGGCGGCGAGCAGGACGACCGAGAGCGCCACCTGGGCCACGACGAGCACGGCACGGGCGCGATTCTGTCGCACGCTGGCGGTCCCGCTCCGGCCGCCCTCCTTGAGCTGCTCGTGCGGCTCGAAGCGGGACGTCTGAATGGCGGGGATCAGCCCGACGAGCAGACCCGTCACCACGGACCCGGCCAGCGCCACGAGCACCAGCCGCCAGTCGGCGCCGATTTCGGTGGTCCGCGGAATGTCGGCTGGCATCAGGGAAAGGAGCGGTGCTCGCGCCAGGCCCAGTACCACGAGTGCCACCACTCCGCCGATCAGGGCCAGCAACGAACTCTCGGTGAGGACCTGGCGCGCCAGCCGCCCCGGTGTGGCACCCAGCGCCTGACGCAGCGCGAACTCGGCGCCGCGGGCGGAGGACCGGGCCATCATTACGCCGGCCAGGTTGACGCAGACCAGCAGCAGGACGAATCCGACGGCCGCGAGGAGAATGACCAGGGTGGGGCGGACCTTGCCGGTGATGCTTTCCTGCGCCGACTCGAGGCGCAGCGCCCAGCGCTGGGCCGCCGGGAAGTCCGCCGGGAAATTGCGTTGCTGGGTGGCGGCAAAGGCGTCCAGCTTGGCCTGGGCCTGCGTGGCCGAGAGGCCCGGTGCCAGCCGGGCGAGTGCACCCGGAAGGACTCGGGCACCGCGGATGGGCGTATTGGGAAAGGGATCCGCCAGGAACCCGCACGACGCCCAGATTTCCACGTCGCCATTCACTGTATTGCCGGGGTGCCGGAACCCCGGCGGCATCACGCCGATGATGGTGTACGGGTCCTCATCGAGTCGAACCGTCCGGCCGATCACGGCGGGATCGCTGCCGAACTGCCGCTTCCAGAGCCCATCGCTGATCACGACGCCGGCGCCGAAGCCGGGGGTGTCGTCGTGCGCGCCGTAGCTCCGGCCGAGCGCGGCCCGCGTGCCGAGCAACTCGAAGTAGTCGGGTGAGGTGACCAGCAGTTCGATCCGCTCGATCCGGTCGCCGCCGCCGAGGGCCGCACTCACGGGAAAGACCACCGCCAGACGTTCGAAGATCCCGGCGCGCCGGAGGTCGGTCCATTCCGGGACTGACATTCCCACATCCTTGGCGCCGCCTCCCGCCAGGTCGTCGTAGACCCGCACCAGGCGATCGCTCTCGGGGAACGGCAGCGGGCGGAGCAGCACCGCGCTCACGACACCGTAGATCGCGGTATTGGCGCCGATGCCGAGCGCCAGGGTCAGGACCACGGTGATCGTGAACAGCGGGCTGTGCCGCAGGCCGCGAAGGGCGTAGCGGATATCGGCCATCAGGCCGTCGAGCCAGGGCAGACCGCGCTGATCGCGCACAGCTTCCGCCGCCTGGCTCAGCACGCCTGATCTGAGCAACGCCTCTCGGCGCGCCGCGTCCGGTTCCATGCCCCGCCGAACCAACTCGGCCGTTTCCATCTCCTGGTGGGATTGGAGCTCGGCCCCGAGGTCGGCGTTGGAGCGTTTCCCGGCGAAGAATCCCGCCACGCGCGCCAGCGCGGCCCGAATCGATTTCATGGGGTCACTCGAGATGGGGAGAGAGTGTCCTACGGATCGCCAGTGGGGATGGTGTCAGACCGGTTGGTCTTATGGCTTCCTATGGGAAGCCCATACGGCGATAGCTTCGGGCCCGGGAAGGGCAAGAGTGGGGAGGTGCGCAAGGTGGAACGATGAAAAGAGAAACGTGGAGTGCGACGAGGGGAGACGGCGCAGCGGTCCGGCCGATCCTCCTGGAAGGGTCTGAAATCCGTAGAGGCTGGCTCTAGGTCTCAGCCCTGCTCCGCCAATCGAGCACGATGAGCAAGGCAAGCACCGCCAGCACCATCCAGACCCCTGGGCTCGTGTTGGAGGGGAGCCGCACGGCACCGATGGTCACGAGGATCAGGCCGAGTCCGGTCGCCCAGAACACGGGGCGAACCAGACCTGGGATGGTGGCAGGTAGCGGGGCCGGACGGTTCCCAATGAGCGCGGCAAGCTTGGGATAGTCCCACGCCAGCAGGATCAACGCGAGGACCAGGAAGCCGGCGACGAGGTACGGCGTGCCTTGCCAGTGGAGGCTGTAGGTGATCACGATGATGTTTGCCAGCATCGGAACGAGAAAGAGGGCGCCCAGCGTGGCAAAGCGCCGAGTCAGGAGGAGGAGTCCAGTTCCAACCTCGGCCGTGGCGATGAATCGGGCATACAGGGCAAGGCCGTGCGGCTCCAGCAGGAATTCAAGGTTGGTGGGCCCCATGGTATTCGGGAAATGAGGGATGAGCTTGGCCAGCCCCGAAATGGTGAACAGGATGCCGAGAAACCAACGGATTCCGTAGACGAGGAAGGGCGGGCGGGTTTGCGGGCTCACGTACCGGTACGCGATGGCAGCGGGCAGGAACAGCGCCAGCATGAGAAAAGGGGGGAAGAAGAGCCAGCGCATGGGCAGTGGTCGGGGTGAGGTTGCCTGCTATGACGTGCTGAAGGGGATTGGGATTCAAGTGGCGGTCCGGTCGGTAGGCATGCGTCCCAATGCCCTGGTGTCAGGCAGCTAGAACTTTTGTGGTCGAGCCGAGCTTTCCTCAGTATGGAGCACGTCGAAAAGTGGTGCGAGCCTGGTGCGGCCCACGGTCGCGCCATGGCCTATTCAGGTGAATGTCAGGCGACATTTAGGTTGCTAAGAGAAGATAAAGCCTGCTTTCTCCAGCGCTGCAAGCGCAATGGCAAAGTGAGGCATAATAGAGGGCAACAGATCCGTCTCGTTTGGGTAGAGCTCGAGGAAGAGGAGTAGTTGCTCCCGGAATACCTCCAAGATGAGCCAGACATGTAGCTCGTAGAGAGAAGCTGCGGTTGTTGGGGCAAACTTTGGTACAGGTGAGGGGCCGACGGAGTCTCCATCCCGTGTGATTGCGAGAACCTGGGTAAGAAGGTCAGGATTAGAGGGGTGCGCGATCTTGTTGAGTTCTCCATAGAAGCGCTGACTGCCTTCTGGGGCATGGCGCACGTTTGGGGTCTGGCCGGCCACTGCTTGTCCAGCCTTTACCTCCCGAATGCGAGTAAGGAGTTCGTAGTCCTGCTTGAGTGCTGAAGTGGCTTTAATGTACTGGCCTTCAGATACAAGACTCTCAGTAACGGTGGTTCCTTGAAAGAATGCACAGACCAGTAGTAGTCGATGGCTAATACTGCTATTTGTGATACCAGGAGCCCCTGCCCTGGAGAAAAATAGATTGCCGGAACAGGCAAGGAGGATCATTCGCGCGTCCAACCATTCGATCTTGTAGGAAGCGATCGAAGTCGCACGGACACTTTGGCCGACCTGTTCCACGGTGGCCTCGAACGCGATAGCGTGACGAAGGAACCGTTCGTGGGCTGCAAACTCAGAAGAGTTGTCGTGGGTCATGATGCGGGGGTTATTCCTATCCGACTCACGCCCAACTGCTCCGCATGAGATGCAGGTCCACGGCGACATCGCGTCGGTGTAGGTGACGGTAGCAGGCAAGGGCAGTGCTTACCCAATCCGAGAGCTGCACCCAGCCAACTTTGACGGTTGTTTGACTGCGGCTATTTAGCGCGAGTCGCTAGCGCTAGCCAGATGATTGCCCAAAGTCTGTGGAACAGGTACTCCACCAACGCTGGGTGGCCGAGTTCGGTCTTTGATGTCTCGAAGTGGCGAATATGGAAGCCGTTGCCGATGTCAGTCAGTGCTCTTGCTTCCGTTTCGAGTATCTGCCTGAAATGGGGCTCGGTCGTGACCCCATCAAGAAGCGCCTTAACGGAGAGCTTCTTGTCCGAAGCATCAATGGTCTTTAGTCGCTCCCAGGCGTCCCATAGCTTCTCAAGACTATCGCGCCTCGAACTAGGGTCCATATCACGGAAACCGTCTCTTGCACTGCTTAGTAAGCCATCGAGCGTCAAGTCACCCGTTGGGGGGAAGGGCTGAGCGACAGCCTCCGATAGAACCGGCGGGTCAGCTCTTAGATTGGCCAGTCGACTGAGGTCTCTTAAGAATGGCCTGGCGATCTTTCTCGAGAAAGCTTCGAAATCATCTGCGAACTGGCCGCTGCCACCATATGTGAATGTATGTGCGACCTCCCACAAACCGGGCTCTCCATTTCCGATGGCGCGAAACAGTTCGCGCATCATCGAGACGCGCTCAGCCCGGTCGACTGGCCAGTTGAGGTGGCCGGAACCTACCATGCTTCCGGTGGTACTCTTTGCGGCTTCATACCACGGAACGAATGCAACGGGAGGAGTCAGGCTTGTCACTAAGGAGGCGACTGGCTCACGGTCTAACGCGGCGACAAACCGAGTGAAAACCGCCTCTGTGCCTTGGTAGCCAGAGGCCTCGAAATCGTCGAGGATATCTTGGAGCTCGTCGAAAGCGGGCTGCAGAGGGTTTGTCATAGGCCGGTGTATGGTGCCGCGCAAGAGTTGTAAGCCCGCGGCTAGATCGCATCAGTATGGAGACGGCCGGAAGTGGGCGCGAGACCTTAGGCAGACTGATGGTGACGCGCTACCACTGTCATTCGGATGTTAGTCCACCTGAAGGTTGTAAAGGTACAGATAGTCGCTAAGGAACGGCTCACTCCATGCCCAGCTACCAGTCTTAGTAAGGTTCATACGGTGGGACATCATGGTCCGGATTCTCTCTCTTATCCAGTGATTTACATACTGGAGGCTGATGTTTAGTTCTGGGGGGTCTGTAGGGCTGATAACGATAGCTTCATGTTGGGTTTTGGTGTGGAAAGCCATAGAAATCACCTCGGCATTAGGAGCCAACCCCCTAGCGTAGTTCAAGTGACCTTGAGACGTCAGCCCATGCTGAAATCGGCCGCCTTTGACTTGGGCGACGGCCAATGCCAGCGTATATCGGTCGACTATCAGGATAAGGTTTGGATCTTGGGGCAGGGTGTATCCTTCAACGATCTCCGCCGCCCCCTGGGCCCGAAGTCCAAGAATATCGATATCCGTGTGAGAGTCACCATCAAAGACAGTGAAATTTGGAAGGAGGAAGAAGCCGTTTAGGCGGAGGTAGAGGCCTGCTAGTTTCTCAGGGGTATTCAACACTCAGTCCTCCTTGAAAAGAGCGAATTAGCAGAAAGGGCTCAAACTGCGGATCCAAGCCCGAAATGAGGCAATCGCCGATTCACCACGGAGGAAGCCGCCAGCTTCATGGGCTAGTATGCCTGCACTTACGGCTAACTATTTGCGGGCACGGTAAGTCGCAATACGCTGAGGAAGATCATATAAGTATTCTAGCAGGAACCCAAGAAACTCCGCTATGTCCTTCGCGTCCTTGGGCGAAGTGGGTGCTTGCCCTGGCTGTGGGTGGGCAGAATCATTGCCAAGTTCTCTCACCTCATGCGACCACTCTTCCATGTGAGGTGGCAGGATTCCCTTCTTGGCAAGATCATCGATCTCCAGTTTGAGATTGGCGCCGCCGGCGCCGTGGGCTCTTAGGGCCAACTGAAGGGAGCTTCGGGCCATGACTGCGGCTGCGTCCCAGTTTTCTTCCTTGAGTGAGCGGTTTGCCTGTAACCAAAAACGCCCAACGTCTTCCGGCCAATGGGCGGGGTGCCGATCCAATTTTATCGGCCAAGGTAGGACCTTATACCCGTGCAAACCACCGCGCTCACTCGCCGACCAAAGCACCATTACGTACCCCGAGCAATTCCCACACTTGTATGTGTCAAAGTTCAACACTTTGCGACTATTGGGCTTTTTCTTCGCGGCACGGAATTCGAGCTCGAAATTGTTCTGCTCCATGCAAAACGGGCACGTGATCTCGTAAAGCGCTAGCTCATCGCCACGTGAGCCTGCACCTTCCCCAAGTTGCCACCAGCTAAACGTCATGCATGCCTCACAAAGGCGTTGATTGTTGGGGAAGCATCGCGTAGCCTGTGCTATCGCCTATCGTTCTGCCTACGCTTGGTCGTCACGATGCATTCACGCCAATAGGGCAGACGACTGCAGGTCGTGGCAGCCGTGCGCAAATCGTGGGCAGTCCTGTCGACTTCCTTCGAATGTTAAACTGCCGGGTAGAGCTGAAGCGCCCCTTTGCCGGGTTGAAGGAAGTACTGCTTCCCCGGCTTGTTGATCGACGGGATGGCGGCAGTGTGCACAGCTACCTTCCGCTTAAGCGACCATGTCGTTGGACGAGTCACGAGACCATCGGAATGTTTTTCCCAGTATAGAGTATCAGGGTGGCTGATCGGTTCCTGGGGATTGAAGGTCAAGAGAACGTCAGATCTCTCCAGGGTGTTATGGCCATGGAGATAGTGGAAATGGTAACCAAACTGGTGATTCTCCCGTACCAGCCCTCCGCGGTCACCAGCGACGTGAATGATGAAGGTGAGGAGAATGGTGCTACGACCCATTGAGATGAGCGAGCGACGCTGACGGAGCTCGAGTGCAGAGTCAACTAGATGGATGAGACCGAACGGAAGGTCATACAGTAGCGCCAGACTCAGCGGCAGGGCGAGGGCTCGCTCCTGTTCAGAGGGTTCGGAGTCTTTCCAGTTACGGTCACGTTCCAATCGCTCCTCTAGGCTCGATAAGTTAGGCTTGATGCGTTTCAGTAGCTCTACCTCCTTGCGAAACATTGGGATGTATGCGGGGCTGGGAGAGGATGGGTGCGAATCAAGGATTTGCTTGGACCAGTCCTTCAGACCCGAAGTCTCAAGGAAGGAAGCGGCAGATAGCAGTTCATCCAAGTATTCAGAAAGTTGTGTCACTGAAATCAGAAGTAATGGGAAAGGGGCCCGGGCCCTCGCGCGAGCTACCGCTGCCGTAAGACATCCATTAGTGCCGATCCATAGCCACAATACTGCAGTCCTCTCCCGTGCCCCACAACTACCATCGATGGTAGGGGCGGGCCGGCGGTCAGAGGCAATTGTGGTTTGGGTAAATGGGGGATGATTCTCGTGCTGCAACCCGATCCTTCACTCGCCTCTCTCCGAGAGGCTCCCTCAGGATGAGGCGTCACCTCAGCACTCAGCACCATCACCTCGGAACGAAATCCATCTTCGCATCAATCATCCGGATCGTGGCCGCGATCAACTGGGCGGTCCGGTCCAGGTCTTCCAGCGCCACCATCTCGTTGGGGCTGTGCATGTAGCGGTTAGGCACCGACACCAGCGCGGTGGCCACACCGCGATGGGCGGTGAAAATGGCGTCGGCATCGGTGCTGGTGTCCCGGGCGGCGGCCTGGATGGTGAACGGGATCTTCTCGGCCTCGGCGGTCGCGACCAGCAGGTCGAACAGGATCGGATTGGTCGAGGCACCCCGGGTCAGGACCGGTCCGCCGCCCAGCTTGTAGTCGCCATGCTTGCGCTTGTCGGCGCCGGGGTAATCGGTGGCATGGGTGACGTCCACCACGATGGCCACCGCGGCATCGATCGAGGTGGCCGAGGTCCGGGCTCCGCCGCCGGTATAGGCAATTTCCTCGCGGGTGGTGGCCACGGCGGTCACCGGTGACCCGGACCGCTTGGCCGACAGCAGCCGAAGCGCCTCGAGCACCACGAACGCCCCGATCCGGTTGTCGATGCTGCGGCTCACCAGCCGGCCGTTGGGGAACTGCTGCACGGTGCTGGCCAGCACGCCCGGATCTCCGACCCGTACCTGCGCCTCTGCCTCCGCTCGACCCACCGCGCCGATGTCGATCCAGAGATCGCTGGCCTTCGAGACCTTTTCGCGATCGTCCTTCTCGATCATGTGGATGGCGCGTTTACCGATGACGCCAAGGACCTGGCCCTTGCGGCCCATGAGGCAGACCCGCTGACCCACGAACACCTGGTGATCCCAGCCGCCGATCGGCTCGAAGACCAGGAACCCCTCGTCGTCGATATAGGTGACCATGACACCGATCTCGTCGATATGACCGGCCAGCATGACGGGTGGCCCCTTCGACCCGTCCGCCGGCTTGATCAGCGCCAGCGAATTGCCGCTGACATCCGCGCTGACCTCGTCGGCAAAGCTCTCGGCTTCGGCGCGCCACAGACGGGACGGCGCGGTCTCGAAGGACGACGGGCCCGGGGCGTCGAGTAGCGTGGTCAGGAACTTGAGGGAGCGAGAATCCATGGGGCCCGGGTCAAGGTTGTTGGTAACCAGCGTTCAGGAACGGGTGGCCCGCTCGAGAATGATGAATCGCGAATTGTCCCGGCCCAGCGACCGGAAGAATTCGATCAGGTCCTTGATCTTGTCGGGGGCGTACACCCCTCGGGCTCCACTCACCCGGCGGGTGAAACGGAGCTCCCGGCCGACCTGCTCGTAGGTCGAGCGATAGCTGCCGAACGGTCCGCTCACGTCCACCCCCTTCGGCAGACGGGCGTGCCACCCTTCAGGCAGGATGACGTCGAACTGCTGGACCTGGATATCCGACCCGGTGATCTGCGAGACGTCGATCGGGAATTTCCGGGGATGATCCTGCAGCCCCTGTTCCAGTGACTGGGCCGCACTCTCCAGGGCCTCGGTCGAGGCAAACGGCATGGTGAGAATCAGTCCATCGCCGGAGGGCTGGGCGGCCCGGGCGCCCAGGATCCGCATCTTCAGTTCCGGGATGGCCGTGAGGTCCTTGCCGTTGAATCCGACCACGCTGTCGGCATCGGCCACCGGAAAATAGCTCCGGGCCACCGTGCGGCCGAGGGCCACGAGCTTGGTGGAATCGAGTGGCTCATCAAAGGTGCTCCGCAGGACGTACTGGACCGTCCCGCTCGACTGCCGCTCGAGGTGGCCGGTAAAAGTGCCATCCTCACTGAGACTCCCGCTCAGCGTCTGGCGGTCGACGTTGGCCCCGATCGAATCGCGCGGGAAGGTAATCTCCTCGCTGCTGCCGTCAGGATGCACCAGGAGGCCGAACTCGCCCTGCTCGCTGGGCGGCAGCTGGCCGTAGGGGGTGAGTTCCGAGGTCAGGTCGACGTACTGATAGCCGCCCTGAGGCCTCTTCACCGCCGCAATGGCGTGGTCGAACTGCTTGAGCGTCGGAAAGGCCGAGTCGACTCCGCCGCCGGCCGAGAGCAGCACCGGATAGGCCTCGACGCCCATCGACTTGAGCGCGGCCACGAACAGAGTCGCTTTGTCCTTGCAATCGCCGAAACCGGTCTGCACCACGGTGGCGGGGGCACGCGGCTGGTAGCCACCGAGTCCCAGGGCAATCGAGACGTAGCGGATATCCTGGGCCACCCAGCGGTGGGCCGCCCTGATCGAATCGTCCAGCGTCCTGGCTCCCGCAACCTTCGCGGCCAGGGCGCTGGCGGCGTCGGATGGCATCGCGTAACGGTCGCGGGCATTGCCGGCGTACCACTTGGCAATATCCTGCCAGGTCAGCGGTGAGCCGACCTCAATGTGCTGCACGAGTCCGTTGGAGTCGGCCGCAAACGGCTCGGGATGGATCAGCGCGACATCGTTCCTGGCCCAGGTGTAGGTGGTGCGTCCTCCTGTCGTCGCGGTGATCCGATTGAAATCGAGATTGGTCTCCTTGATCCGCAGCTTCATTGAGCTGGGCGCTTCTACCACCAGTCGGGAGCGCCGCACGGTCCGACCCGCAGTGACCCGCCATCCTTCATACAGATCGCCAGGCAGAAACGGCTTGAGCTCTTCGGTGCTGAAGCTGTAGTCGACAATGGTCCCGACTTCGACTCCCGACAGCGATGCCCGGTGCACTCGGCGGTCGGCGTAGACCGGATCGGACATCGAGGCCGGCACATCGGAGTCCTGTTCGTGGGTCGGTGCGCCGCTGATCACGGTGCCGTCCGGCTTGACGACCCGGACCCAGTTCAGGGTGAACTTCTCGTGCCCGGGTGACCAGGAGAACTCCTGCTCGCGGTACTGCTCGGCCGCGGCCGGCGTCAGGATCTGGATGACCTGGCGGAAGGTCCGGATGCTCCGGCCGTCGGCCTCGAACCGCATGACGCCGTCGTCGAGCAGCAGGATGGCTGGTTCGTCGCCGGCATCCTTGGGATTGACCGCCAGGCGGTAGATCGTGTCCGCCTTGACCGAAGGATCTCCCTTGGGGGTGATCTTCGGCGCCTGGCCAGCGAGCGGAAATGCGACAGCCGCACCGGTCAGCACGGCGAGCAGCAGGGAGGTACGGAACTGATTGGTAATCATCATAGGGTCAGGTGCCGCGGTTGCGGATCGGTACGAGTTCGAATTCGATCATGGTCACGTCCCCAAGCTCTTGTCTGAGGGGAAAAGCAAGGTAATCCCTTTCCCGCACGCCGAGATTCGTCACTCCCCCAGCGACTCAAGACGAATAGCCTCGTTGAATTCGTATCGAGCGGCACAGTCAGGGCATGTGCCGGTGCCGAAAAGAAAGGGAATGACTGTCACGAGGCCAGTTTGGCCGGCGTTGAGGGCCCTCGCCAGCATCCACTGCCCGTCCTCAGGCAGGGTCGTGGCACCAACCAAAGGCAGGCGTCTGCAGGTGGGATTGGAGGTATGGCCCTCTCTCGTCGCATACGCGCCATCACCACCGAAGAAAAAAGCCATATGGTTTTCGCAGTTGGAGCAGCAGCCCACGAAGCTGTTGTCGACCAACAGTTCCAGGTCGGAGCCCCACACCGGATCTTCCTGAAAAGCGAGACTAGCCTGCATCAGGTAGATGAAGTCGGCTTGCCGCTGACCAGGAACAGCGAGCGCTTCATCCGCAAGCGCCTGCGGCCTCGGCAGAAGGGCCGCGATTGAACTCCGGGCGAACTTACCCGGCCGATGGTCGGTAGACGCGACGATGCCTGCAGCTAGATGGAGAAACCGAAATCGCTGCTTCGGCTCACTGGCCGCGGCCAGTGCTTCCAGCTCCGCGACCGCAGGATAGCTCGCGCTATAGATCGACCCCTGATGACAGAGGCGCGACCAAAGCTCTCTCCACTTCGAACCATCGAGGTCGGAAGCAGCGGTAACCAGGAGTTCGGGAATTGTTGTCGCCGGCCCATAGGCATCATTCAGCAACGACCAATCAACCATATTGCGCCTCGATGTCCCTGCCTGTGCCAGCTGTGCCTTCCCATCGCGCTAACCCACTCATCTCTTTTCCCACCAGCGCCGCCGCAATCCGCTCCGTCCCCTCCACCAGCCTCGGTCCCGGCCTCGACGTATACGCATTGCCGTCGATGACCCAGACCGGCACTCGGCCCAGCAGGTCGAGCGCATCGGGATCGTCGACGACGGCCAGCTCCCATTCACTCCGGGCCACATCCATGCCGCACAGCATGATGATCACGGTGTCGGGATCGAGCGCGTTGAGCTCGGACCAGGTCCGGACGGCGCTGTGATCGCCGGCCTTGGCGCCGATGTCGGTGCCGCCAGCAGCCTGCACCATCTCGGGTACCCAATGTCCAGCCGCGAATGGCGGGGCAAGCCATTCGATGCATAGCACTCGGCGGGGCGTGGCCGTCGCCGCGGTTGCCCGCAGCGTTGCCATCCGATCGCGGAGCTCGGCAGTGACGCGCCGGCCTTCCGCTTCCCGACCCAGCGCTGCCCCGACCGATGCGATGCTCTGCCAGACACCGTCGAGCGTCCGGCCGCTCATGCTGACCACGATCGGTGGCGGATCGAGCACCGCCGCCAGCCGGACCGCTTCACCGTCGGCTACCGCGCAGACCTCGCACAGCTCCTGGGTGATGATATGGCTCGGGGCGAGTTGCCGCAGCCGGACGGCGTCAATGGCGATCACCGCCTGTCCAGCGCCTACCAGGGCGCGGACCTGCTCGTCGATGGCTCGACTCGACTGTTCCGGGTCGATCGGAGTGGTGGTCACCCGCGGCAGCAGTCGGACTGCCTCGGGGAAATCACACTCGTGGGACACCCCGACCAACTCCGGCAGCGCGCCCACCGCCGCGACAATTTCGGTCGCGGCGGGCAGCAGCGAGACGATGCGCATCAGGAGTCGTGCAGCCGGTCGGGAGAGTTGAGCACCAGCAGGAGGAAACCCGCGGCAGTGGCTCCCAGCGCCACCGCCTGGCCGCTGGCAAGGTAGATCGCCGCACCGAAGAGGGCAGGGCCTTCAAACAGCGACCAGAGCAGTACGGCCCGGGACAGATTGCTCCGCCACCACTGCCGCAGATCGGTGGTCCCATCATCCAGCAGCCGGGTCCGGATCAACAGCGCGCCGGCGAACATCGCGGCTCCCAGAACAAGCGGAGCATAGATCACGAAGCCGGGCAGGCTGGTCCGCGGCTGACTCTGTTGCAGCACATACGAGAGCCCGCCGAAGATGAGAAGGCTGCCCGCCATCGCGGCATGAACGATTCGGGCCACCAGCAATGGCTGCGGCCCTGTCGGATCAGGCATCGGTCTCTACCTTCGGGCCACCCGGAACAGGACGATGGCCAGCACGGTGAACAACCCGACCGCCAGCAGGTTGCTCTCGGCAATCGAGCCGAGGGCGGTATGCCAGCCGACGACATGGGACAGGTAGTCGGCGGCCGGCACGCCGGCCGCATCGGCTCGGCCGACCACGGCCGCCGCCACGGCCGCCACCGCGATGCCGGCAATGGCACCGCCGGCAATCAACCCGCTGGCGAACAGCACGCCGGGCCCCGACTCCACCTCGGCCAGCGACTTGTCCTCGGCCATCATCCGGCGCTCGACCAGCCAGCGCACCAC
>JBEPVA010000026.1:0-25403 GCA_041691295.1 Gemmatimonadota bacterium | reverse complement strand
TCAATCGCCCTCCGAGCGACTGACCGCGGTCTGGGGGCGCGACCTGGCCGGTACGCTGCTGCCCGCATCGCATGCGGTCGGTGGCACCCGGGTCGAAGGCTTCATCCAGCGCCCCGGCGACGCGACTCCGACCGGGCGCCGCACCCAGCTATTCGTCAATGGCCGGCCATTCCGCGATCCGTTCCTGATCCGGGCCGCCGAGGCGGGGTATCGGTCCGCCATCCATCCCGGCGACCGCCCCTCCATTTTCCTGAATATCCAGGTCGATGCCGCCGCCGTGGACGTCAATGTGCACCCCGCCAAGCTCGAGGTCCGGTTCCGGGACCGGATGGAGGTCGAGCGCGCCGTCGAGGAAACCGTACGCCAGGCGCTGGGACCGCTGGCGGCCGCTGCCCCGATCGGCGAGTGGCGCCCGATGCCGGGGACGCCGCCGGTCTGGCAGGGACGTGAGCAGGAAGGTGCCGCCCCAGTTTCACTGGAGCAGGCCGCCGACCTGTTCGCACCCGGCCCCGACTCGTCGGCTCTGCCGCACGAAGCGCATTCATCGCAGTCGATGTCGCTGCCGACCCCGTACCAGCTGTTTGACACCTACCTGGTCTACGAGAACGATGGCAGCCTGATCTTCGTGGACCAGCATTCAGCCCACGAGCGGGTGATTTACGAGGCGACGATGGCCCGGCTGACCGGGCACGACGCTCCAGCCCAGCGGCTCTTGCTGCCGATCACCCTTGAACTGACCGATGAGGAGCTCGACGCGGTCGAATCCCATGCCCAGGTGCTGCAGCGGGTCGGGTTCGAAGCCGAGGCCTTTGGCGGGCGCACCGTGGTGATTCACGCCGTGCCCACACCGCACCCCCGGTTCGACGCGGTGCGCTGCTTCAAGGAGCTGGTGGCAGACCTGGCCCGCGGCCGGTTCGGCGGGTGGGCCAGTCCCCTGGAACGATTCGCCGCCACCTTTGCCTGCCGGGCCGCGATCAAGGGCGGCGAACGGCTCGATCCCTCCGAGATGCGCGAATTGCTGGCCCGGCTGATGGCGGCTGAACTGCCGGCCCACGATGTCCATGGCCGGGCCACCATCGTCCAGCTTCCCCGCGAGGAACTGGAGCGCCGGTTTGGCCGTAGATAGGGTCCCGGTCGTCGTCGGGCCGACCGGCATCGGCAAGACGGCGGTGGCCTGCGCCCTGAGTGCCCACTGGGATATTGAAATTGTTTCGGCCGATTCACGCCAGGTCTACCGCCGGCTCGACATCAGTACCGCCAAGCCCACGCGCCAATGGCGGGAACGGATTCCGCATCACGGGCTCGACCTGATCGATCCCGGTGAGCGCTACAGTGCCGGACGTTTTGCCCGTGACGCGACGCGCTGGGTGGAGGAAATCCGGGCCCGCAGCAGGCAGCCGGTCGTGGTCGGCGGAACCGGACTCTACATTCGAGCATTGTGTGAGGGACTGTTCGCCGAGCCGCCGCTCGATTCAGCCCGGCGCAGGCAGGTGTCGGGCTGGACCTCCGCTCTCTCGGTGCCCGAGTTGATCCGCTGGGCCTCCAGGCTCGACGAACGATTTGCCGGCGGTGGCCGTCAGCGGGCTGAACGCGCCATCGAAGTGGCGCTCCTCACCGGACGGCCGCTCAGCTTCTGGCAGGCCAATGCCCGCAAGGTCGGCACGGTCAAGCCCTGGTATGTGGTGCTGAATGCGCCTCGGCCGGTGCTGCACCAGCGGATCGAGGCGCGAGCCCGCGATATGGTGCAGCAGGGGATGATCGAGGAAGTGGCCGCGGTGCTGGCCGAGGAGGGGCTGGCGCCCAATGCGGCGGGGCTGGATGCCATCGGCATGCGCGAAGCGGTGGACTACCTTCAGGGTCGCCGCACCCGGGAGAGCATCCCCGAGGCGATTTCCATCAGCACCCGCCAGTATGCCAAGCGGCAGAGCACCTGGTTTCGGCATCAGCTCGAGGGGGACGTGCTGAGCATCGATGCGACGAGGGCGCCGGAGGCCCTTGCCCAGGAAATTGCGGATGCCTGGGCGCTGGCCGTTGGCCGGTAGCCGTTGGCAAGCAATTCGACGCGAAGGCCAGGGTCCGCCTCAATTCAGTTCGACACCGGTTGGCCAATGGCTAACGGCTCATAGCTAAGGGCTTCATTCCATGCGCATCGGTATCACCTGCTACCCCACCTATGGCGGCTCCGGCGCCCTGGCCACCGAGCTCGGGCTCGAGCTCGCCCGGCGCGGCCACGAGGTCCATTTCATTACCTACGCCTCACCATTCCGGCTCCGGACCGGGGGATACGTGGAGCGGGTCTATTTCCATGAAGTCGAGACCCGGATGGGCCGCTACCCGTTGTTCGAGCACTACCCATACACGCTGGCCCTGGCCTCCAAGCAGCACGAGGTGGCCAAGCGGGAAAATCTCGATCTGCTGCATGTGCACTACGCCATTCCGCACGCCGCGGCGGCCCACCTGGCCAGCGAGATGCTCAAGCCGGAGCGCGAGCTCCGGATCATCACCACATTGCATGGCACCGACATTACCCTGGTGGGCCAGGAGGCCAGCTTCTACGCCATCACCAAATTCTCGATTGAGCAATCGCACCGGGTAACGGCGGTCTCGGAGTTTCTTCGTGATGAGACCTACCGGGCCTTCGGCTGTGTCACCTGCGATCTCAAGGTCATTCCCAACTTCGTCAACCTGGTCGAGTATCGTGCGGTCGAAAATCCGGTTCGCCAGGGGCTGGCGCCGGAGGATCACAAGATCATCTGCCACGTTTCCAATTTTCGTGAAGTCAAGCGGATCAAGGATGTCGTCCGGGTCTTTGCCCGGATCCGGCGGGCCATGCCGGCCACGCTGCTGATGGTTGGTGATGGTCCCGATCGTGGCGAGGCGGAAAAGGAAGCCGCGGAGCTGGGGGTCGACTCGGATGTCCGGTTCCTCGGCCGGCTCGAGCACGTCGCCTCAATCCTGCAGTGCAGCGACCTGTTCCTGCTGCCCTCACAGTCGGAATCATTCGGGCTGGCTGCGCTGGAGGCCATGGCCTGCGGCGCGCCGGTCGTGGCGTCCCGGGCCGGCGGGTTGCCCGAGGTCATCACGGACGGGGTCAGCGGAATCCTGGAGCCGGTCGGATCGGTCGAGGCCATGGGCCGCCGGGCGGTCGATTTGCTGCGCGATCCCGACGCACACCGCCAGATGCGGAACGCCGCCATCACCGCGGCCCAGTCCTTTTCCGCCGAC
Organism: Gemmatimonadota bacterium; assembly: GCA_041691295.1. Lineage (GTDB taxonomy): Bacteria > Gemmatimonadota > Gemmatimonadetes > Gemmatimonadales > GWC2-71-9 > DATEHG01. Next base: position 22,178 of record JBEPVA010000026.1, on the reverse strand, counting down.
CGGATCGTGCCACTGTATGAATCACTCTATAAGGAAGCGCTGTCCTGATGCCCTGGCTTGATGCAGTGCTACTCGGTCTGGTCGAAGGGATAACCGAATTCCTGCCGGTATCGTCCACCGGTCACCTGATCGTGACCGGCGACTGGCTGAATCTCACCGGCGAACGCTGGAAGACCTTCGAGATATTCATCCAGCTCGGCGCCATCCTGGCCGTGGCGTGGTTCTACCGGGCCCGGCTCGCCACCACGATCAAAAGCGCCACCGTTCCCGGCGACGGCCAGCGGCTCATTGTCAATCTGGCCCTGGGCTTCCTGCCAGCCGGCACTATCGGTTTCCTGCTGCATCACTGGGTCAAGCAGCATCTCTTCTCGCCACTGGTGGTCGGCGCCGCATTGATGGTCGGTGGTGCCATCATCCTGCTGATCGAGCGCTGGCGGCCGCGCAGCAAGGTCTACGAACTCAACGAGATCACTCCGGCGCTGGCCTTCGGGATCGGCTGCTGCCAGGTACTGGCGCTGATTCCCGGTGTCAGCCGCTCGGGCGCCACGATCATGGGCGGCTATTCGCTGGGGCTCGCCCGGGTGGCGGCCACCGAATTTTCGTTTTTCCTCGCGCTGCCCACCATGTGTGCCGCCACCCTGTACGACCTGCTCAAAAGCCGTGGCTCGCTCTCGGCGGCCGATATCCCGATCTTCGCCATCGGGTTCGTGGTCAGCTTCCTGTCGGCACTGGTGGTAATCCGGAGCTTCCTGAAATTCGTGACCCAGCATGATTTCCGCGGCTTTGCGTGGTATCGGCTGGCCTTCGGCGCGCTGTTGCTGTTCCTGTACCGCCACGCGGCCGGGGTGTGAGCCAGACAGCCCTGCTTCACCGTCACGATCAGCTTTCCTCGACGCTCGACCAGCTGCATCGACTGGCGGAAGCGGGGGCGGTGGAAGGCACGGCGGTCGTCGCGGTGGAGCAGACCGCGGGGCGGGGGAGCCGAGGCCGCACCTGGCACTCACCGCGGGGCGGACTCTGGCTCAGCTGGCTCTGCCGGCCACGGTCGGTGGTGGCCGGCGAAGTCCTTTCCCTCCGAGTAGGAATGGCAATCGCCTCGGTTCTCGATCAGCTGGGAGACCTGCCGGTCGTCGAGCTCAAATGGCCCAATGATGTATTGATCGGCGGGAAAAAGGTGGCCGGCATCCTGTGCGAAGCCCGGTGGCAGGGAGGCGAGCCGGGATGGATTGCGGTCGGGATCGGCCTCAATGTCCAGAATCCGGTTCCCGATGAGGTGGGTTCGACCGCCACACGCCTGGGGGATTTCTGTGCCGATGTCACCGCCGATTCGTTTCTGGCCGTATTGCTGCCTGCGCTGAACCGGATCACGGCGCTCCCGCCCCGGCTCACCGTCGCGGAGCTGGCCAGCTTTGCCGGACGTGATTTCCTGAAGGACCGGGCACTGCGGGAACCGGTGGCGGGGGTGGCCCGCGGCATCGACGGCGCCGGCTCGCTCCGGGTTGAAGTTGCCGACGGAATCGTGGCTTACGTGAGGGCAGGGCACGTGGTGCTGGCGCACTCGGTACTGTAGGGCCGCGGTCCTCCTCCCTGTTTCTTTTCCCTTTAGATTCTTCTCATGCTTCTCACTGTCGATATCGGCAATACCGAGATTACCCTGGGGCTGTTTCAGGGTGAATCGCTAGCTGGCCGCTGGCGGGTCACCACCAACCCCGACCGCACCCCAGACGAGTGGGCCGTGGCCATCGGGGCGTTTTTTCTCCACGCTGGCCTGTCACCCAGTCAGGTGCGGGCCTCCTGCCTGGCGTCAGTGGCGCCGGTAGTAACCCAGAGTGTGCAGGAAGGAATCCGGATGGCCACCGGCCGGCATTCGCTGGCCATCGATGCCTCATCCCCGCTGCCGGTCACCCTGGACGTGGACGAACCGAGGACCGTGGGCGCGGACCGGATCGTCAACACGCTGGCAGCCGTCTCGCTCTATCGCCGGGATACGCTGGTCGTCGACTTCGGTACGGCTACGACGTTTGACTGCATCACGGCCGACTCGCGGTTCATCGGCGGGGTGATCATGCCAGGGCTTCGGACCTCCGCCGATCAGTTGACCCGCCGCACGGCCAAGCTCCCGGCCACCGAACTGCGGCCGCCGGAGCGAGTCATCGGCCGCCGGACCGAGGAGTGCATCAGGGCCGGCGTGCTGTTCGGCACCGCCGATGCCGTCGACGGCATCGTGGCCAGGATCAAGGCGGAGTGGCCGGCCGGCGGCAATCCCAAGGTCATCGCGACTGGCGGACTGGCTGGCACTATCGCACCGCTCACCAGGTCGATCGAAGGGGTCGAGCCCGACCTGACCCTGCACGGACTCCGAATCGCAGCCGGCCACCTCGGCCTGGCCTGGTGACGCACCCCGCGGCCACCACGCCAGCCCGCCGAACCGGCTACCGGCTGCTCGGCCCATCGTTCGACTACATCCTCCATCTCCGGCCGGCCGAGTGGCCGATCATGACTGCGCACACCACGGTGGGCTACCTGCTCGCGGTCGGTTGGTCGGGGTTGTGGCACGGCGAGCAGATCGTGTCCCTCGGGTTGGGTCTCGTGATCTGGGTGCTGTTGCTCAATGGTGGAACCTTGGCAATCAACAGCGCCTTTGACCATGACACCGGCGACATCGGCTATCTCACCGCGCCACCACCAGTGCCCAGGGGACTTAGCGCGTTTGGCCTGGGGCTGATGGCGCTGGGTCAGGCGCTGGCCTTCCTGCTGCCACCGCTGTTCGTCAAGGCGTACGCCATCTGCTTCATCATGTCGCTGATCTACTCGGTGCCACCGATCCGGCTCAAGGCGGTGGCCGGATTCGACTGGGTCATCAACATGTGGGGCTTTGGCACCCTGACTGCGCTGGCTGGTTACGCGGTCACGGGAAGGCCAGTGACCACGGTGCTGGCCCTTGTGCTGCTGGCCTTCTGTCCACTGTTCGCTGCGCTGTACCCGCTGACCCAGCTGTATCAGTTTGAGGCTGACCGGCTCCAGGGCGACCGCACCCTTGCCCTGGTACTCGGGATGCGCCTGAGTCTGCAGGCGGCGCTGGTCGGTGTCTGCCTCGCTTTCGGGCTTTTCATCTGGGCGGGAGTGCGGAGTGAATGGGGGCTGGGAGTGGTGGGGATTGCCCGATGGGCCGGTCTCGGAGTGGCGTTTGCGGCGTGGCTCAGGGTGCTGTTGCCGTGGCTCCGCGACTATCGCAGCTGGACCCCGGAGCTGCATCAGCGCGGGATGTATGACGCCCTCGCGGCATGGGCCCTGACTGACCTTGTGGTCCTTGCCGCCTGGGCTACCTGAGGCTCTTGGCGGGTTCGGTGGGGCCGGGCTAGATTTGGCCGCAGTAGAGGCAGATTTCCAGTCCGATCCGCGGTTTCCGCGGGCAACTCTTCTCAGACTCGGGAGCTGGCATGAGCTCGGTAGTCGCCACCCGGATGGATGCGGATCAGACCAACGCGGCTTTCGTCTTCCGGTCTTCGGTGAAGCTGGGAATGCTCGAGTCGGTCATCGTGCTGCTGTTCGCGCTGGTCTCCCGAATGCTCGATGGAGTGCCCGAGCTTGCGCTCGAGGCGGTGCTGCTGCTGATCGGACTGGTCGCGGTCACCGCTCTGCCCGGCCTCTGGACCCGGGCCCGCACCATTGAGGGGATCGCCGGCGCCGCTGGTATCGGATTGGGCGCCACGGTGGTCTTCACGCTGATCGACGCCATCCTGTTCCAGCACCTGCATCTGTACGGTCACCGCTGGCTCGATGTCGGAGGCGGCAGCAACTGGTGGTACCTCCCGGTCTGGTGGATGGCGGGCACCCTCATCCCGTGGCTTGGTGCCTGGATGCTCGCCAATCAGGCAGACAAGTCCGGCACGACGTCGGTGCCGACCCTCATGATCACCTCCCTGGTACTCGCGATCGTGGTGGCAGTCGTGGCGGTTGTGGCCGGCTTCCCGGGCGCGGCCTGGGGCATCGGTACATTTGGCGTCGCCTTCCTGCCGGGTCTTGCCCTTGCCACGCTGATCTCGGTTCTCGGAGCTCGGCGCACCTAGCGGATGCGCTGGCTTCGGATCCTCGCGCTGGTCATCGGCTGGCTGCTCTCGCCTCTGGTGGTGTGGGCAGCCTCTCTTTTGGGGGCATGGGTCGGTGCCACTATCGGCCTGGCCCTGTCCACCGCCGATTCGGGCCTGGTCAGTACCATCGTTGGTGGCGGTGCCGCTGGAATCGTGACGGTCTACCTCTGGATGCGGCTGCTGCGGCGTTCACCAAGATTGCGCCGGTCTTTGGCCATCACCCGTGAGGGGATTCCGCTGACCGGCGAACTGCTCCAGGCCATTCACGAGGCTGAGGCCGTCGGGAAAAAGCCGGCCGAGCCGACGTCCGAGGAGCCGCTGTGAAGCCGCACTACTGGGTTGCCCTGGTGGTGGCTGGTTGCAGTCATCCCTCGCCGCCGCCCCCCAAATCGAATGCCCTGCCTGCTCCACCTCCGCCTAGCGAGTCACTGGCACTGCCCGTTTCAGCCGGCGTCTCGGTCTGGTTCGGCGACAGCCGTGCCGATCAGGACGAAAGCGGCCAGGGCTGCCGCGAACGGGTGCTGATGATTCACCGCGACGCGACCCGGATTCCGGTTCCGCTCCTCTACACCGCGACCGTTCCGATTCTGGTTGATGACTCGACCATTGAAGCCGAGCTCTGGTTGCACTGCAAGGTGCTGGATCGCTATCGGGTAAACCTCACCACGGGTCATCCGACCAGGATAGCTCGATGAGGCCACTGTTCCTGGCTTTGCTCGTGGCGCCGGGGCTGTCGGCACAGACCCCGGTCGTCGCGGTCGGGGCCTGGTTCCCTGATACAACCCGGATCACCTGGCGTGCGGGAATCAACCAGCGGCTGGTCGGACCGGTTGGGTACGGACTCTACGCGACCCTGATCGAGGGAACCAAGGGACTGCCCAACGCCTGGGGCACGGAGGCAGACCTCAGCTTCTTCCGCGGCGGCCGGAGCGGGCTGTATGGACTCGGCAGCCTGGGTGGTGGTGTGATGCCATCGGATGGGTTCCGTGGCTCGTGGACCTGGTCGGTGGGCGCGGGATGGGATCTTTACCCCGCGCACTGGCTGACCTTCGCGGTGGAGGGCCGCTGGCGAACGTTCAGCCCCGGCGCTCAACACGGAGTCGAGCTCGGGGTCCGGCTGGGATTCGGCGGCAGTGACCAGCGAGCGGCAAGCCTGCCACGCGCCGCGGGGAATGCGTCGCATCCGCCGAGAGCGATCGCCGGCTCCTCACCCTCGTCAGCAGTCCCCCTCTCGATTCGAACCGGGACTGCCAGCGCGCGGGATGCGCTGATTGCCAATGTATTGCGGACCGCGCAGGACGAAATGGGCACGCCGTACAAATGGGGCGGCCAGGGAGAGGGCGGCTTCGATTGCTCGGGGCTGATCCGCTACGCCTACGGCAAGGAGGGGGTCGGCCTGCCGCGCCGCAGCGTCGACCAGGCCCGGGAAGGGAGCGAAGTCGAACGCTCGGTCGATGCACTGCTGCCGGGAGACATCCTCACCTTCCGCCGTTCGCCCGATGGGCCCGTCACGCACGTGGGGCTGTATCTCGGGGACGGCCGGTTCATCCATAGCGCCAGTGGCGGAGTGCAGGTCAGCCGGCTTGCGGCTGACGACATCTACGGTAAGTGGTGGTGGCAGCGGTGGGCGGGCGCTCGTCGCGTAGTGGCCATCCCGTGAGGAACGTGGTGATGATGTCCCGGCCTTTGTCGTCGACCGATCGACGGACCGTTCGATTGGCGGAAGCAATCCGAGGTCAGTTCCCGATCGACTCGGCCGTCTCGCCCGTCATATCCGTCCCACCCGTCTTGTCCCTCCTACTTCTCCTGCTGGTTCTGCCGGCGGGACCGCTGTCGGCGCAAGGCCGCTGGCTGCCAGACGTCGCCCCGTTCAGCTACCCCAGTGCATCGCCGCGGGTGACTGGCCTGGTCGGGCGCTACTTCCGGGCAACCACCAGTGACAACGACTTCGGGCCCAGCACCGAAGGGGAAGCGGCCATCGGCGGCAATCTGCCACTGGTGCTTCTCCGGGGTGGCCCGGCACCGATTTCGCTCGGCTTCGGGGCCGAAGTGTATGGCCGGTTTAACCTGACCAACCCGAAGTCCGCGCTGGTCAGCAATGACTGGACGGTCGGATTCACCATCAAGGCCGATTTCAGGAAGTGGCGGCCGGCTTTTGAGCTGTATCACGAGAGCAGTCACCTGGGCGACGAGTACCGCGATGACTTCAATGCCGATCGCCTCGACTGGACCCGTGAGCTGGCGGCGGGCTGGCTGGGCTACCTGGCCGGGCCGTTCACCTTCACTGTCGGAATTACCCGGGTGCTGCGCGATCAACTCGGATTGACGGGTTGGTCGACCGCACTGGCCGCGGACTACCGCGGCCCCGTAGTTCGTCCACTTGGCATCCGGCTGGCGCCGGTGGCGGGGATCTACGCCGACTGGTGGGAAGACACCGACTGGAAGGTCAGTACTTCCGCCCGGATCGGTGTCGCCATCCCGGGGGCGGCCCGCCACGAATTCGGCTTTGGCCTGATCGGTCACTGGGGCCGCTCGACCCAGCGCCAGTTCTACCAGCGAGCCAGTCAGTACTACGGGGCGGAGTTGCGGTTCACGCTCTAGGACCTCGTCGCGTTACCAGACCGTGATCAGTGTTGCGCGCCCTTGTTACCGGGGGCGCGTTTCGTTTGCCCCTTCTCCGCATCGAGGTTGGCATGTCACGGCTCCGGGAATTGGCTCTGCTGTCTGCCGGCTTGGTCTGTCTCGGACTGGGAGGGTGCCTGTCGGCACCGCACGCTGTGGCCCGCCAGGTGGCCCTTGCCGATGGCGCCCACCTGGCGGTCGTGTCAAGGGGCACGGGCGCCGATACCGTGGTCGTCATTCATGGCGGCCCCGGCCTGCAGATGCAGTACCTGGTTCGGGAATGGGCGCCGATGGTGAGTGGCAGGACACTGATCTTCTACGACCAACGGGGCAGGGGCCTCAGCGATTCGGCGGCGGACTCCACTCTCAGCGCCTCCGCCGACGCCGACGATCTTGAATCGCTCCGTGTCGCCCTGAGGCTCGGACGGTTCAGTCTCGCCGCGCATCACAGCGGCGCCTCGATCGCGGCCCTGTACGCCCGGCGCCACCCCGACCGGGTGAATCGCATGCTGCTGGTCAGCCCCGGTTTTGCCCGACGCTCCTTCGTGTTCTGGGCGGCTACCGCTGTCAACGACTCGACCGCTACCGCCCGGGTCACCAGCGCCGTCCTGGCCCGGCAGAACCTGACCGACCCGGTGGGGTTCTGTCAGGCCTACTGGGGTTCGTGGTTCTCGCCGGTCGAGGTGACCGACCCGGCTGTCGTTCGCCGCCTCGCCCCCGGTATCTGTGACGCGCCGGTCGACCGACTGCGCGCCGTCGAGCACCTGAATGACCGGATGTTCAGGTCCGCCTATCGCCTAAGCCTCAAGGACAGTCTGGCGTCCATCTCAACGCCCACCCTGATCATCGAGGGCGGCACCGACGAAGCCATCCTGGCGTCGGCACAGTCCTGGGCTGCCTGGATTCCCGGGGCCCGGGAACTCCTGCTCCCTCCCATTCAGAACCCGATCTTCCCGTGGATCGGCGAGGAATTCTCCTTCTTCGATTCGGTGGGCCAGTTCCTGTCCGGTGGATGGCCTCCGGACTCCCATCCCGTCTCCGCTCCGACGGAGAATGTCACTGCCGAGTCACCGGTCAACTAGCCGGACAGTGACGTGGCTGTGACAGTCCCGTGGAGTGCGGGCCGCACAGTCTCCGCAGATTGCCGCCCTTCGAGTCACCCTTTGCACAGCGAGACCGTCAATCTTGAACGCTCACAGGCGTGGAATCGGAGTGTTGTGTGCGGCCCTGATCGTTCTCGCGCGTGGGGCGCGGGCGCAGACCCAGGCCGTGCCGGCCCCACCGGCAACCAGCGCTCCGACGCCGACGGTCACGGGGCGCATCGCCGGGCGGGTGGTCGACCGGGAAACCGGCCGCCCGATACCTGGCGCCAAGATCCAGATCCTGAACCAGCCGCCGCCGCTCGATGCTGATCTCGATGGCCGCTATCGCTCGGCCTCACTGCCGGTCGGGAGCTACCGGATCCGCGCGACCATGATCGGGTACCGGCCGGAACTGCACGACAGCATTCTGGTGCGGTCAGGTCAATCCACCATCGTCGACTTCGGACTGGTGGCAGCGCCAATCGAGCTGGACGAGATCGTGTCCCAGACTTCGGCGCCGGTGAAAACCACCAGCGACGCCGGCCTGCTGGCCATCCAGCAGAATGCGCCGGGAGTTACCGACGGTGTCAGTGCCCAGACCATCGCGAGGTCCCCCGACAAGGACGCCGGCGAGGCGGTACGTCGCGTCACCGGGATCACGGTGGTCGGCGGAAAATTCCTGGTGGTCCGGGGCCTGGGCGAGCGCTACAGCAATGCGCTGCTCAACGGCGCGGAGATGCCCAATCCGGTCATCGAGAAGAAGATCGCGCCGCTCGACATCTTTCCGGCCGGACTGCTCGAAAGCGTGGTGGCCTCGAAGACAGCGACCCCGGACAAGCCCGGCGACTTTGCCGGTGGATCCCTCGAGCTGACCACCAAGGATTTTCCGGAGAGCCGGGTGCTCTCGCTCACCGTTGGCCAGCGCTACAGTGACCGCTCCAGTTACCGCAATCTCCAGCTGGCTTCTCGGGGGGGCACCGACTGGCTGGGGATCGATGACGGACGGCGGGCGGGTCCCTTCGTTCCGTTCTCGATCGGCGGAGCGGGTGACATCCAGCGGATCCTGCAATCCTTCCACTATCAGACCTGGGATCCGGTGGCCCGCCGTGTTGGCCCCGGCACCAGTGCCGCCCTGACCTACGGCGACCAGACCCAACTCGGTACTTCAGCGCTCGGCTATGTCTTCTCGCTGACCTACGAAAACAAGACTGACTTCACCCCCAATCGCTACTACAACATCAACTACCTGGGGCAGGAGGGGACCGCCAGCGTCAACTGGGGAGGCGTCTTCAACATCACCGCCAAGCTCGGTGGTGGGGCCAAGGTCGGAATCCGGAATCTCTATACCCGCTCGGCCGAGGAGAATACGCGCTCCGCGACCGGATCGGTTGGCGCCAATCTCAGCCGGTTCTACCAGGTGCGCTACGTCGAGCGCGGATTGTGGCAGAGCCAGTTGTTCAGTTCGATCAACTTCAAGCCGCTGTTCCAGTCCAATCTCGAGCTCAAGGCCTCTCTGGGCCGGGCCACCATCGACGATCCCGACTCTCATTCCATCAATTACAGCTACTCGCTCGACCTGCCCACTCCGCCCACCATCACCGGCACCCATTCGATCCGGAACCTGGCCGACCGGACCTGGAGCGGCCAGGCGGACTGGACCGTACCGCTCAGGTTCCGTCACTCGGGCGACGCCCAGATCAAGGTTGGCGGTTCCTATCGCGACAAGACCCGCTCGTTCGACGCCCGTGACCTCTTCATCCAGCCCGGTGGTCCCACGGCGAGTGGCTACCTGGACCAGACCGTCGGGCGGATGACCCCGGATCAGGCTTTCGCCCCGGAGAATCTGGGAACCTACTTCACCTTTTCGGGGCCCGGACCCGGCCAGCATGACGACGCCTACGATGCCGTCGACCGCCTGGGCGCCGCCTATGCGATGATCGATGCGCCGATCCTGTCCCGCCTGCGATTCGTCGGAGGCCTGCGGGCCGAGCAATGGAAGCTCGACCTGAAGCCTGGCGGGCAGGATCCCCAGGGTTCGTTCCTGACCAAGGGCACGGTGATCCGCCGGGACGAGACCAATCCGCTGTGGTCGGGCAACCTGACGTGGGCCGTGACCGACAAGATGAACATCCGTGTCGCGGGTTCCCGCACGCTGGCGCGTCCCGACAGTCGGGAAATTTCGCCGGGACGGAACAGCGCGGCCGGAGGCATCGGCGACTGCGAGGAGATCGGCAATCCGGACCTGAAGGAGAGCCTGATTACCAATGCGGACCTGCGCTGGGAGCTCTATCCTCGGCCCGGCGAAATCCTCGCGGTGAGCGGATTCTACAAGCGGTTTCGCGATCCCATCATTGAAATCAGGACTGTTGGCGGCGGGGGAACCAACGACAACAAATGCGGCATCAGTAACGCCGAGGTCGCGGAGCTCTCCGGTGGAGAGCTGGAACTCCGCCGGGCTCTCGACTTTCTCGGCAAGGGTTTTCGCAACCTCTCCGCCGCTGTCAACCTGACGGTCGTTACCTCCAGCATCCGCTTTCGACCCGAGACCGGCCTCCAGGCCCGGGATTTTATCGGTCAGTCGCCGTATGTGATCAATGCCTCGCTCGCCTTTGAGCCGCCTGGCTCCCCGCTCACGGTGTCGCTGCTGTACAACTACTTCGCCAACCGGATTCAGAAGTATTCCAATCAGGACCGCAGCACCAGCGACCCCAACGCGCCACCGGTGCCCAACCCCAACTGGGTGGAACAGGGACGAGGAGTGCTGGATGCCAAGGTCGGAATCGGTCTTAGCCAGCAGCTACGGCTGACCCTGTCCGGCAAGAACCTCACCCGCGCTCCCTTCCGAGTGAAGGAAGACTCAGGAGCCCTGAGGGCCGTCGAATACTACAACCCGGGCCTGATCATCTCGTTCGCCGCGACCTATGCGTTCTGAGCTCTGGCGCCGCCTGATCGCGCTGCTGATCGCGCTGGTGCTGATCAGCTCCTGCTGGGGCGATGAGGCCGGAGTCGGCGTACCGGGCGGCAGCGGCGCGCCCGACACCCTGAGCGGCGCGGCGCTCGGTCTGCGGCTGGTCGTGCTCAAGTGGTCGATCGTGTCACGGGTCAATGGCTACCGCATCGAGCGGCGCACCGGCGCCACCGGCGAATTCACCATGCTGGCCGATGTGCTGACCCCCTCGGCCACGACCTTCACCGATCCCACGGTTGAGCCAGAAACGTTCTACGGCTACCGGGTCCGTGGTATTTCGATTCATGGCGATCCCGAAGGATCCAGCGTCATCGTGGGCGTGCTGACGCCACCGGTCCCGGGGATCAGGGTGGCCTTCAGCATCGGCACTCCTGGACAGGAAGATGCCAACGGCTATGCCCTCACGATCAGCGGCGGTAGTCGGGACACTCTGATCCAGACTCCCATCCTTCCGACCGAGACCCGCCGCTTCAGTCCACTCGGTCCCGGCACCTACCAGGTCGATATCGGCGGCCTCTCGGGCAATTGCTCCGTGGATGGCGGCGCCAGCCGCAGTATCGCGGTGACCGACACCGGAATTCAGACCCTGATCCAGTTGCCCATCCAGGTGTCCTGCCGCAATCCGGATGTGGGCCGGCTCCAGGTTCAGATGGCCACCACCGGCGACAGTATCGATGCCAACGGATATGTCCTGACACTGACCGGGGTGGCCAGCGACCCGACTCTCCCCGATTCGGTGCGCGCCTATTACCGGCGGGACAGTGTCGGCGTCCAGGCGACCGCCGCGTACGAATCGCTCCGGCCTGGGGATTATACGCTCAAGCTGACCGGCGTGGCGGGCAACTGCACGCTGAGTGGTGCCTCGACCCGCAATTTCACTCTGGCCCGGCTTGACGACGTGCGGCAGGAATTCGTCCTTACCTGCCAGGGCTCCGTCGACACCAGTCTGCCGATTGTCTGGCAGAGCCGATGGAATCCCGACACAGCGCCGACCGGGCAGAGAGCCGCGCTCGATGTCGGGCTCGATATGACGGCCGCGCCGAGCCAGGCGGTGGCTGGGGCGCAAGCCATCCTGCGCTACGACACGGCGGTGGTACGCCTCGACAGCGCCAGGGCGCAGGGCCCGTGGCAGGCCAGCTTCAACGCCACCACGGCGGGCCAGGTGATCTGGGTGGCGTTCGTGACCGGATCGGGTGAAATCGGCAACACGACCTTTGCCCGGTTCTTCTTCACCGCCACCGGCGCCAGCGGTGCCACGACGACCACGCAGACCACAATCACCGCCTTGGCCGACGGGGGCGGAGCCAACATCGTCGCCCTGGTCCGCAAGGTGGAGGGCACCTTCACCATCGGGACTGGCGGCGGAGGCGGTGGCGGCAATCAGTCGCCCGATGCCCGGCCCGGCGGTCCCTACTCGGGCGTGGCCGGCACCCCCATCGCCTTTTCCGGTGCCGCCTCCAGCGATCCCGACGGGTCGATCGCAACCTACGCCTGGACCTTCGGTGACGGGGCCAGCGCGGCCGGCGCCTCGCCCAGCCACAACTACAGCGCGGCCGGCAGCTACACGGTCGCCCTCACCGTGACCGACAACCAGGGCGCGACCAATCGGGCCACGACCACCGCCACGATCACCGGCAGTGGCAGTGGGAACCAGCCGCCGGTCGCTCGGGCGGGGGGGCCGTATACCGGCGTCGTGGGGACCGCCATCCAATTCGACGGGTCCACCTCGTCCGACCCCGACGGCTCGATCGCTTCCTATAGCTGGGCCTTCGGCGACGGCGCCACCGGGTCCGGCAGCGCGCCGGTGCACAGCTACGTGGCGAGTGGCAGCTACACCGTCACGCTGACCGTCACGGATGATCACGGGGCCACGTCCCAGGGTACTTCCAGCGTCACCGTCGGGGGGGGCACGGCACACCCGTTTTCATGGCTCAGCAGCTTTGGCCCGGTCAGTCCCGCCGACAGTATGGTCACCCTCACCATCACGCTCGATCTCACCACCGACATCGCCGAAACCACCGGACCCGAGGCGCTGCAGACCTGGTCGGTCGATTCGCTCAAGTGGAACCCGGCGGTGATCCGGTACTTCTCGTTCAACTTCGGCGGCGGCGGCGGCTCGGTAAATCCGACCGATGCGATCAGCCGGGGCGTGCTGGTGTTCAGCGGCACCCAGTCGGTGTCGGCCAGCACCGGGGTAGTGCCGATCGCGACGATTCGCTTCAAGGTGATCGGCGCCTCCGGCGCCAGCAGCCAGACCACGACGGCACTTGGGCCGTTAATCGGGACCGGCGCCACCGGGTCCTTCAGTTATGGCTCACGCACCGCGGTGGTCGAGGGCGGTGTCCAGGCGCCTTAGCGTGACTACTCCCTCGTCATGTCACGGGTTGGGGTCGTGGAAAGTGCCCTGTTCGTTACCTGCCGCTGATCGAGTAGTGAGGAGTGGGAGCGACTTTCAGTGCGCGTCAATCATCCGGGCTCAGCCGAGGCCCACCCACCTCACAATTGTTGGAGGTCCAATGCAGTTTGCCCGCCGAACGGGTCGAACCGGACACAACCGGTTTGCCACCATGCTCTTCGCTTCAGTCACCGCGCTCGGACTCGCGGCCTGTCAGGGCGGAGATGGCGCTGGTGCGGGGCCGGTGATTCCCCCCGACCAGCCGCAGAATCCCCAGTACCGCAATGCCGCGTTCATTTTCGATGTGAATACCGCCAGGAAGACCATCGCCATCAGCCAGCCGACCACCCATCTGAATCTGAGCCCCGGCCGGATTGGCGGGCCCAACGCGATCAACTTCTCGATCATCGCCGGCGACGTCATTCAGCTGACCACCTCCAACTACAACGCCTCGGCAGTCGGTGCATTCCAACCCAACAAGATCCGGGTCACCTTCGATGTCAGCCTGACCAACAAGCTGGCCAGCGTCCAGCTCATCACCCCGACATTCCCGACGCCGCCAGCCGGCGTGTCGGGTGTGTTGCTGTTCCCGTACTCCACCACCGTGACCACCACCAGCGGCGGCGTGTCCGTCGGTGGCGATGGCACGGACGTGATCGTGGAGCAGCCGAACCGCGGCCAGACCGCCCCGAGCATCGATTGGAACGGCGACGGCACGGCGGGCAGCGGCTCACCGTTCAACTTCTTCAACGATGCCGACTGTTCTGCCGCCGGCGCCAACGACTGCTACCGGTGGGAAGCCTTTGCCTCGCCGCTCGCGGCCGGCGCCACCTCGACGGCGCAGACCATCGGCTTCGACATCGATCCGACCGTGGCCAACTTCCGCGCCCGGCTGATCGTGGCGGCTGACCTCCAGAACTCCGGTCCGGCTCCGGTCGGCACCGTCGCCGGCACCGTCAGCTCGGCGGCCCTGGGCCCGATCGTTGGCGCCACCATCGCCGTCACCCCCGGTGTCGGCCTGACCGCCACGTCGGCTGCGGCCGGCGCGTACTCCATCGCCAACGTCCCCACCGGTCCGAAGACCATCGCGATCACCGGCGGCCTGCCGGCCGGCTGCACCATCCCGGCTTCGCAGACGGCGACCATCGCCAACGGCGTCACCAGCACCGTCAACTTCACCGTGACCTGCCCTGCGGCCACTGGCTCCGTGACCGGCTCGATCACCCGGACCGGGGCTGGCACCCAGTCGCTGGCGGGTGTGACTGTGACCGCCACCCCGGCGGCCGCGGGCACGGCCACCAGCAGCGCACTTTCGACCGGTGCGGCGAGCCCCTTTGCCTACTCCCTGCCGGCCGTTCAGATCGGCACCGGCGCGGGCGCGGGTAACGGCGCTGTGGCCCTGTCCAACCTGCCGGCCGGCTGCACCAACCCCGGCGCGGGCAGCTACACTGGCCTGACCCAGGGCGGCGCGGCCACGGTGAACTTCACCGTCGCCTGCATCGTGCCCCCGGCGTTCTACCAGCTCACCGAAACGTGGGGTGCCATCACTGGCGGCCAGGTGGTGCTGACCATCGCGTTCGACCCGACCACCCGGAACGATCCGGCTATCAACGGGGCGGCCGCCGATGACTTCAGCGGCTTCGTGGCCAACATCAACTATGGCTCAACCCGGCTGACCACCGCCGCAGGCGCCTGCGTCAAGGGCGCCAACGCGCCGTTCGATCTCGTGTTCACCGCCAATCTCAACTTCGCCCCGCAGACGCTCCGGATTGTCGGCGCGGCCAGCGGCGCTGGCGCGACCACGCCGGTAACCGTGGCCACCTGCACCTTCACGGTCGGAGCGGGTGCCGCCGCCACGGCGTCGACCGTAACGACGGGCCTGCAGGCGTCCTCCTTCAACGGCGGCGCCAACACCGACCTCTCGGCCAACGTGCAGGTGAACGAAGGTACGCTCTCGATTCCCTGATCCAGCTCGCATACGCCCGCCGGGACCGTGACGATCGTCACGGCTCCCGGTCGGGTTCTCTTACACGGATGAGGAGTTTCGCCCATGATGTTTGCCAATCTCGCATCGAAGCGTCGAGTCAGTCAGTGGCTCACCGCTTCGCTGGCCGTCGGTGTAGCACTCGCCGGCTGCCGGCAGGATGACAACCTGCCGCTCAGCAGTACCCCGACCAACTCCGACCTGGCAGTCCGGCTCGAAGCCGGCCCGGCCACGGCGAAGTCGGGAGACCAGATCGCGCTCGCGATCCGGGCCGATGCCAACCTGCAGGAACCGCTGCAGGGCCTGTCCGGCGTCGTGCACTTCGATCCGCGCCGGCTGACCTACGTGGGCCAGGTGGTCGACGGTCGTCACGTCGTGATGATCAACGACGCTAATGCCGTCAGGGGTGAACTGCGGGTCGTGTCGCTCGAGACCGCGGGGCTGGCCTCGCGCACGGCTGAGCTGGTCTTCACCGCCAAGAGCGTCGATTACGGTGAAGGACTGTCCTACGAATTCCTGCAGGCCGGCACCCAGCACCATCAGATCAAGACCGCCACGGTGGCCAGGCAGGTGCAGGTGGTCGCCGACCTGGCCGCCCAGCCGTCGAGCCGGATGACGCTGGACAGCTGGAAGCAGCTGCTCAACCCGTCGCTGTTCGCGGCGCGCAAGGTTGCCAAGACTCCGGGCCAGTACAAGCTGAACCTGGTGTACGGAGACGCCGACCTGAGCGGCGGCGCCACCCCGGTCGACCTGTTCGACATTCTGTATATTGCCCAGGTTGTCGTGGCTACCACCAACCTGATCGACGCGACCAACCGCGATGCGGTCATCGCCGGAAACGTCACGCCGGTCAACGGCGGGACCAACGGCGTCATCCGGCCCGGCGCGGAGCCCAACTCGGCCAACCCGCAGGGCCAGATCGACCTGTTCGACCTGCTCGCCATCGCCAACAAGGTGGCCGGCAGCACGGTCGCTGTAGTCGGCGACCTGATCCCCGGCCGTGGACCGCTGCCGGGTGCGGGCGCCCGCGTCGTGATCAACAGCGACATCCTCGCCAACCGCCTGTTCAGCCGAGACACTGTCTACCAGATTGGTGACGCCTCGAACGGCGAAGTTCACGTCCGCAACGCCACGCTGACCATCCAGCCCGGCACCCGGATCGAAGGATGGTACGGCACCGGCGTCTTCGGCGCTGGCGGTGTCGGTGCTGGCCAGGGCACGCTCAACATCATGCGCAATGGCCGGATCATCGCCGATGGCACGGCACTCCAGCCCATCGTCATGACTTGTGCGCTGCCGCCGTTTGCCGGTCCCAACGGTGAAGCCGCCAACACCCGGTGGTCCGGCTGCTGGGGCGGCTTGATCCTGTTCGGCAACGCGACCATCAACGCCGACAGCCCGACCTCGGGCACCACCTTGGGCACCAGCGACGGCGTCGCGGCCGGCCGCTCCACGGCGGGCTGCATCGACGAGTCCGACGAAGCGGGTCCGTCGGAGCGTTATGGTGGCTGCAATGATGCGGACTCGAGCGGCGTGATCCGCTACGTCCGGAACGAGTTTGCCGGCGCCAGGTTCACGGCCAACAAGGAGCGGAACGGCGTGACGTTCGACGGGGTCGGCAGCAAGACGGTGGTGGATTACCTGCAGGTCCACTCGTCGCTGGACGATGGCACCGAGTACTTCGGCGGCACGGTCAACATCAAGCACCTGCTGCTCACCGGTAACGAGGACGACAACTTCGACTGGGTGCTGGGATACCGTGGCAAGGCACAGTTCATCATCGAGCAGTCGGACTCGACCAACGGGGATCGCTGCATCGAGGCCGACAACAACGGCATCGACGCCGGCAACCCGGAAGCGCTGCCGCGGTCCAATCCGACGATCTACAACGTGACCTGCGTCGGCAAGGCGCTGCCGACCCAGGGCCCCGCGATCACTGCCAACTGCAAGGCCCAGAACGGTTCGCCTAATTGCGTCCGTCAGGGCGTCATCCTCCGGCAGAGCACGGCCGGAACGCTGCGCAACCTGCTGATCTACCGCTTCGCCGCGGGGCTCGATTTTGACCAGCCCGATGGCGGCAGCAATGGACCGACTTTTTCACAATTCGGTCTCTGCAATCAGTTGGCGAGCGGAGCCCTGAGCTTCCGGAACGTGGCCATCAGCGTCGGCCCGACTCCAGGGGCCGGTTCCAATGGCACCGCGTCAGTCGCCGGAGATCCGGACGGCAAGGATCCGGGCTCCAACCCCTCGACGGGCGTGCCCTCCGACTGCGGCCCGTACACCGTGGCTGGCGGATTCACCGGGTCCAACCTGGAAGCCCTGTATATCGCCGACCCGGCCAACAAGATCACGGTCTATGCCGCCGGTGATGCCAACGGGGATTACCTGATCAACCCGCTGGATGTGATCGCGCCTGATTTCCGTCCGAAGGCGGGAGCCGCGATCGGCGGCTTGGCCGCGGCAACTCCGCCGGCGGATGGGTTCTTTGATGTCAGCGCGACATACCTCGGTGCGCTGCCCCCCAACAACGGGGCCGGCATTCCGTGGTACTCCGGCTGGACCCGTGGGTGGACGACATCACTCACGAAATGAAGCAGAACAGCTGGGCCGGGCATCAGAGGGCTGATGCCCGGTTCCACCTGGTGGCATTGCCGCGGCGCCCGCAACTTCGGGCTCCGCGGCTTGCCGCATCCCGCTGTCCGCAGCTTGTGGTCCGGTTGGCGCTCACGCTGCTCGTCCTCTTCCTGTTCTCCGGTTGCTCGGACACCAGCGGGCCGCGGGCCGAATCGCCGCCCTACATAGCCATCATCACCAAGGTCAGTTCCGGCCCGGCCAACGAGGTCGGCCGGGCCTACCGATACCGGATCCGCGAACTCTCCGGCACCATCAACATCGATACCACGCTGACCGTGTCACCCAGGGATACCATCGTCCTGCCGGTCAAGCCGGCGACCTACATCATCACGCTGGATGACGTCCCGGCCCAATGCCGGATCAGGGAAGGGGCCGAACAGGCGGTGCAGGTGCCAGAAGGCATCAATACCGCCATCGTGCGTTACCTGGTCAGCTGCCAGTCGCAACTGATGCTGACCACCGCCACCGACGGCTTCCATGCTGACTCGTTCTTTGTCTGGCACGTCGAGGCGGCGGGTGGTGGTGAGTTGACCGGGCTGTTGCGAGGCAATGACACGGTCCGGATCAACGGACTGGCGCTCGGCCCGGCCCGGATCGACCTGGCCCAGCTGTCCGAGGGCTGCCAGGTGACCAGTGACGGCGGCGACAGCCCCGGAGTGGTGCTCGATTCGGCGGGCGGCGCTTCGCACGAGTTCCGAGTGATCTGCTCCGACCCGGCCCTCCGTCCGCAACTGCTCGATGTCAGGGCATCGTACCACGATGGCACGGCCGGACTGCTCTTCCGCCTGGTCGATCCCGATGGCAATCCTGATCGGTACTCCTTCGACATCACCGATTGCCATCGCCGCCGACTGCTGAGCGGCCCGGTGCGGTTCCGTCGTGGCCTCGATACTTCGCCGACAGCGGGCCGCGACACGATCACCGCCATCGCGGCCTTCGAACTCGGCCTCCCCGCAGACTCGCTGGCCCATGCCTGTGCCCTGGTCTACCTGGCCGACTACGACGGCAACCTCTCCACCCTGGTTGAAACACCATTCGCGCCGGGGCCCGGCAAGCCTCCCGTGATCACCAGGCTCGATGCCAGGTTCAACGGAATCCAGAGTCTCTTCACCTCGGTCGTCGCCTCCGATGCGGACAACGGCATCCTGGGAATCTTCGGCGCCGCCGTCCTGCGGGACGGCACCATCGGCTCCCCCGACAATCATTCCGATATCGGCGCCTACAACGGGATCGGCTATCCCGGGCTCTCGCTGCCTAGCCTGTCACTGGGCGGAAACGGGCTCGGCTACGAGAGCTTCCTCGGCGTCATCGTCTATGTCTTCGATCAACGCGGGAATTTTACCAGGGCGGAGGACGATGATCTATTCCAGTAGAGTGACGGCGTTGCTGTTGGCGATCGCGGTGTCCGGATGCAATCGCGATGTGGCAGCGCCCCGACCGCCCAGCGGCCCGGATGGCCAGCCGACCATTGTCCTGCAGGCATCCCAGTTCACCGCCAGGCCAGGCGAGCGAGTCGTAATCCGGACGGGCGCAGTCCTTCCCGGAACCCGATCGCTGGCCGCGTTCAGCGGGACACTCCGATTCGATGCGTCCCGCCTGCGCTATGTCGGCCAGCCGCTGGAAGGCCAGACCCTGGTGCTGGTGAACCCGGCTGAGCCTGCCGGCCAGTTGCGAGTGCTGGCCTACAATCCATTAGGGCTTCCGACCGCGCCCGTGGAGCTGGTCTTCGATGTCCTTGGCTCCGATTACCTGCGGCAACTCGAGTTCCAGTTTTCCCTCGGGGGAACTTCGGACCTGAGCTGGTTTCACAGCGCCAGCCCGGCTCTACGAATTGATCCGCTTTCGACGCCGGCGTCGACGGTCCTGCCGCGGGCCCTCTCCAGTGCCGACTGGGCCACTCAGCTTCAGTGGACACCGGTCAAGCCACAGGCCATCCCGGCCCGCAGTCCGGGCCAGGGGGTGGTTTACGGCGATGTGACACTCAACGGAACAGTGGACCTGTTCGATATCCTGTTCGTGGCCAATCTCACGGTGGGCCTCCAGCCGCTGCTCACCGACCTTGGCAAGGACTATGTCATTGCCGGGGACGTAGCCCCATTCAATCTGCCTGGCCTCGGCGAGCCAACCGATCCGGTACCACCCGGGCTCGATCCGGACGGCACCCATACCATCGACCTGTTCGACCTCCTGCCGATCGGGAATGAAGTGGCCGGAGTCGACCAGCCCGTGGTCGGTGAGCTGATCCCGGGCCGCGCGATTGCCGCGGCGCGGGCAGTGGTGAGTGGCACCATCGCCTCGAACCGGACGTTCTTCCGCGATAGCGTCTACGAACTGCGAGGCAGGGTTGACGTTGCCGGTAGCGTGCGACTGACCATCGAGTCCGGAACCCGGATCGAAGGGGACGGCGCGACCAGAGGGGCGCTGGTCGTCCGTCGAGGAGGCCGGCTGGATGCACGGGGCACGCGGCTATCGCCGATCATTTTCACCTGCACGGCGCCGCTCAAATCACGGGGCTGCTGGGGCGGGGTGGTCCTCAACGGATTTTCGCTGCTCAACAATGGCATTCCCGGCACCGGTGGAGTCGATGTCATGGGCTGTCCCGAGCGGACCAGCATCGGGAATCCCGGGCTGTATGGCGGCTGCCTGGTCCAGGACACCAGCGGTGTACTCCGGTATGTCCGGATTGAGTTCGCCGGGATGGCGCCACAAGGCCAGGGCCCCGCGCCCGGACTGGCGCTGCTCGGCACCGGCAGCGGGACCGCGATCGATTCGGTCCAGGTTCGCGAATCGCTGGGGGACGGGCTGTTCATTTCCGGCGGTACCGTCGACCTGCGCGCAATCATCTTGACCGACAACCTCGGCGCCGGGCTGTCCTGGGACGATGGCTGGGTCGGGCGGGGTCAATCGCTGATTGTCCAGCAGGGCAGCGATGGACGGGAAGGGTTGCTCGGGTCGGACGCAGCCATGGCCTACTCGGCCAGGCCGCTCTCACAGCCACAACTCTATGGTGTGACCGTGATCGGTCCGCCCGCGGGCGGCCCCACGACGGCGCCCGGCATCCTGTTGCATCAGGGATCGGGCGGAATCATCCGCAACCTGATCGTGCTCCGGCCGTCGGGCTCCGGTCTTGACATCAACAACGCGGAGAGTTGCGCCCTGGCTTCCGGCACCGGCGCCGCGATCAAGATCGATCATGCGATCTTTTTCGGCGGCACGCCCGACTTCTCGGACGATACGGACTGCATCGATGAAGCGGCCTATGCGCAGCTTCCGGCGCGAAGCAACCGGCAGATCGATCCGGGGTTGCTGGGACCGTTCGTTTCGCAATCGCCCGATTTGAGGCCCACCGCAGTGGGAGCGGCGGCGGCCGGTGGGCTCGCGCCGCCCAGCGATGGCTTCTTTGACGTCACCAATACCTGGCTCGGGGCGGTGCCACCAGCCGGTCTGGGTAGCACCGTCATCCCATGGTACGCTGGCTGGACTGTGGGGTGGCCGTGACCGGCGAGCGCTTCTGGGGAGCGAGGGCAAGGCCTCGGGGCCCTGCGCTGGTCTTTGTGGCCAGCTCGGCGGATCGAGCAAGAACGCCGGGCGTCCTTCGGGCGGTCGGCACCGACGAGGCGGTGCATGTTACGGGCGGGTTGTCCGCCGGTTCACTCGGTTGGACGCTGGCGGCGGAGGTGGTTCGTCATCGCTGGACGCTGTCGCTCTACGTGACCGCGCGCCAGCTGAGCTGCCACCGCGGGCCCGCCGGGATTGAAGACTTCGATTACGACGCGCGAGTGTCGGGTCTCACGGCGGGACGGTATCGCCTCCGGGTGGTTCATATCTACGCGGATACCGAAGGCGAACCGCTGGGAGAACCGTTGACGGTACTGGAACAACCGCTGGTCGTTGGGAAGCCAGCCATCGCTTCGATGCTCCGGACCGTCTGCTGGCTCGGCGGACTCTGGGCCACGACCATTGTCGGCTGAGCCTGGGCAATAGAAACGGGGCCCGGAATCACCGATTCCGGGCCCCGCTCGTCAATCAGCTCGCCAGCCGCCCTACGGCGTCAGGGCGCCACTGGTCCAGCTGTTATTGGCGGGTACCGGATCGGGGAACAGGCCGTCGGGATTCACCGTGGCTGATTTCACATTCTTCGGCGCGTCGATGTGGGCCACGTACTTGTCACCCTTGTACCAGATCTCGACCGGGAACTTGTACAGCTGGGTGGTGCCGTCATCGAAGGTCAGCTGCAACTCGACCGGCATGACGAGGGTGCCAAGATTGCCGATCGTCACCTCCACCGTGGAACCGCCATTGGCGCCGGCCGTCTGCTTAACGGTCTCGATCGACTGGTCCAGCGTGGCGGTGGAGAAGAACCAGCCCCGCCAGAACCAGTCGAGGTCGACGCCGGTGCCCG
>JBEPVA010000025.1:0-25425 GCA_041691295.1 Gemmatimonadota bacterium | reverse complement strand
GCCCCAGCTCGATCCCACCAAGGATGTCCGCGGCAACGTGGAGGATGGGGTCCGGGCCACTCGCCAGCTGCTGGACGACTTCAACACCATCGCCATGAAGTTCGCCGAGCCGATGGGTGATGACGAGATGAACAAGCTGCTGGAAAAACAGGGCCGGCTGCAGGACCAGATCGACCACCTCGGCGCCTGGGAACTGGACCACAAGCTCGACATTGCCATGGACGCGCTGCGGCTGCCGCCCGGCGATGCACCAGTGGCCCAGCTCTCGGGCGGTGAAAAGCGCCGGGTGGCGCTGTGCCGGTTGCTGCTGGAGCAGCCCGACATGCTGCTGCTTGACGAGCCGACCAACCACCTCGACGCCGAATCGGTGGCCTGGCTGGAGAAGTACCTGGAGACCTTCCCCGGCACCGTCGTGGCCATCACCCACGACCGGTACTTCCTCGATAACGTGGCCAAGTGGATCCTCGAGCTGGATCGCGGCAGCGGGATTCCGTGGGAAGGCAATTATTCCAGCTGGCTCGAACAGAAGACCAAGCGGATGGCCACCGAGGAGAAGCACGCCTCGGCCCGGCAAAAGACCCTGGCGCGCGAGCTGGAGTGGGTCCGGCTCAGCCCCAAGGGGCGGAACGTCAAGAGCAAGGCACGCATCGCCCGGTTCGAGGAGCTGCGGGACGAGGCCGACCGCCAGACCGAAGGCAATGTCGAAATCATGATCCCGACTCCCGAACGGCTGGGAGATGAAGTGGTGGTGGCCAAGGGGCTGTCCAAGGGCTACGGCGACCGGCTGCTGTTCGAGAACCTGAACTTCTCGCTGCCGCGGGGCGGCATCGTCGGGATCATCGGCCCCAACGGCGCCGGCAAGACGACGCTGTTCCGGATGATCGCCGGACAGGAAAAACCGGACAGCGGCGAACTGGTGGTGGGCCAGACGGTCAAGGTGGCCTACGTCGACCAGAGCCGGGATACCCTGGATGGCACCAAGACGCTGTACGAGGAAATCTCGGGTGGACAGGACGAGCTGTTGTTCGGCACCCGCAAGGTGAATGCGCGGGCCTACGCGGCGGGATTCAATTTCCGGGGCAGCGACCAGCAGAAGAAGGTCAAGGATCTGTCCGGCGGCGAGCGCAACCGGCTTCACATGGCCAAGCTGCTCAAGAGCGGCGGCAACCTGCTGCTGCTCGACGAGCCGACCAACGATCTCGACGTCGATACCCTGCGCGCGCTTGAGGATGCCCTGCTCGGCTTTGCCGGCTGCGCGGTGGTCATCAGCCACGACCGCTGGTTTCTGGACCGGATCGCGACCCACATGCTGGCCTTCGAGGGCGACAGCGAAGTGGTCTGGTACGAGGGCAACTACCAGGACTACGCCGCCGACTACCGGAAGCGCAAAGGCGCCTCGGTGGATCAGCCCCACCGCATCAAGTACCGCAAGCTGGTGCGATAGGTGAGCAGCGACCGGCCCTCGTTTCCCTACCTGCCCGATGCCATTGCCGGGCTGGCGGACCTGGCGGGCAATCTGCGCTGGAGCTGGAGCCGTCCGGCCCGGGCCCTGTTCCGCGCCCTCGACGAAACCCTCTGGCAGCAGACCCGCCACAACCCAGTGGCCATGCTGCGCCGCATCGACCCGGCGCGACTGGCGGCCTGCGCCATCGAGCCCACCTTCCTGCAACTGTACCAGGCCGCGATCGACGAAGCCGCCGTCGAGCTGGATGGCGGCGGACGGCCGTGGTTCAGGGAGGAGTACCCTGAGCCGCTACCGGGACCGGTGGCCTATTTCTGCGCCGAGTTCGGGCTGCACAACTCGGTACCGATCTATTCGGGCGGACTGGGCATCCTTGCGGGTGACCACTGCAAGTCAGCGTCGGATCTGGCGCTGCCCCTCGTCGGGATCGGTCTGTTCTATACCAAGGGATATTTCGACCAGCGGTTGAGCCTCGACGGCTGGCAGGAAGACAGTGACGCCCGGTTTGATCCCGCCATGGCACCGCTGCACCGGGAGCGCGGCCCGGCCGGCGAGCCCTATCTGACCGTGGTCTCGACCTTCGGCCGGCCGGTGCACATCGGAGTCTGGCGGCTGATGGTCGGCCGGGTGCCGATCTATCTGCTCGACACCAATCTCGACGAGAATCACCCCGATGACCGGGGGCTGTCGAGCAAGCTGTACGCCGGCGGCCCCGATCTCCGGCTGCGGCAGGAATGGCTGCTCGGCGTCGGCGGGGTACGGGTGCTGCGGGCCCTGGGGCATTCGCCCTCGGCGTGGCACGCCAATGAAGGGCATGCCGCGTTCATGTTGGTCGAGCGCTTGCGCGAGCTGACCAGCACCGGCACCCCGATGGTGGAGGCGCTCGCCGAGGTGCGGGCCCGCAGCATTTTCACCACCCACACGCCCGTGCCTGCCGGTCATGACGCCTTCAGCCAGGATCAGCTGGAAGCCTGTACCGGACCAGTGTGGGAGACGATAGGCATCAGCCGGGAGCGATTCTTCGCCCTTGGCGCGAACCCGGACGATCCGCATCATCTTTTCCACATGACGGTGCTGGCCATCCGCTGCTCGCGACGGGTCAACGGCGTGGCCCGCAAGCACGGCGAAGTATCCCGCGAGATCTGGAAGGCCCTCTGGCCGGGACGCGAGAGTGAGCAAGTTCCGATCGGTCACGTCACCAACGGGGTGCACCTGGCCACCTGGATGTCGCAGGCGATGATGGGGCTGCTGGACGAACAGCTGGGGGCCGACTGGCCCGAGCGGCTGGACGACCCCGCGCTGTGGGACCAGGTGCAGTGGATCGATGACGGGCGGCTCTGGGCCGTCCACACCCAGATGAAGACCGACCTGATGACCTTCATCCGGGAAGAGGCCCGCCGGCGCTGGGCCAGCGAGTGGAAAGAGGCCAGTCACGTCGTCGGCGCCGGGCTGCTGCTCAACCCCGACGTGTTCACCATCGGTTTTGCCCGGCGGTTTGCCACCTACAAGCGGGCCACGCTGCTGTTCAGTGACTTCGACCGGCTGCATGAGCTGCTGGTCAATCCCCGGCGGCCGGTGCAGATCATCTTTGCGGGCAAGGCGCACCCGCAGGACGGACCGGGCAAGGAAGTGCTGCAGCAGGTCTATTCCTTTAGTCGCGATGCCCGCCTCGAAGGACGGGTAGCGTTCATCGAGGACTACGATATGCACCTGGCTCACCGGCTGGTGCAGGGCGTCGACCTCTGGTTAAACATGCCGCGGGTGCCCCTCGAGGCGAGTGGCACCAGTGGGATGAAAGCGGCGCTGAATGCCGTGCCCCAGTTGAGCACGCTGGACGGCTGGTGGCAGGAGGGCTTCGCTGGACAGAACGGATGGGCGGTGCCGCTGGCACAGCCCGGCGAGGACCCCGACGCCGCCGATGTCAGCCGGCTGTATGCCTTGCTCGAACAGCAGATCGTGCCCCAATTCTACCAACGCGATGCCAATGGACTGCCGGTGGCCTGGATCGGCCTGATGAAGCAGGCGCTACGGATAGCGGGTGGACGATTCACCGCTCGGCGCATGGTGCAGCAATACGTGAAGGACTACTACGTTCCAGCGGCGCGAGGTTTGGCGCCGGGAGATGACCCGCCCCTAGCCTGAGGACGACCGGATGGCCGCCGCGCCCGCACCCGCGGGAGCCCCTCCACTCGCACTGACCACTCCGGCCGGACGGCCGGCTGGCGTAGTGCACCTCGCCGCCGAATACTGGCCATTCGCGCGGACCGGCGGATTGGCTGACGCAGTCCGCAGCCTGGCCAACTGGCAGACCTCGATCGGCCTCGAGGTTACCGTCCTGCTCCCGCTCTACCGTTCAGTCGGCGATCAGGTGCCTGGCCTCGGTCCGGGTGCCGTATCGTACCAGGTCCGGGTTGGTCCCAGGATCGAGAAGGTCTCGCTGGTTCCCCATCCGGATGCCGCCGGGCCCCGGATCTATTTCATCGATCATCCGGGCTCCTTCGACCGGCCCGGTATCTACGGCCAGGGCGGAGACTACCCCGACAATCCCCGGCGGTTCGCGACCTTCTGCCGGGCGGCGCTGGCCGCCTTGCCTCAGATCGCGCCCCGAGCGCGGCTGCTGCATGCCCACGACTGGCACACCGCGCTGGCCCCGGTCTATCTCCGCACCACGCTGCAGCACGATCCGTATTACCAGGACCTGGCGACGGTGCTTTCGGTGCACAACGCCGGATACCAGGGCCATTACAGTCACGACACACTGGCCGATGTCGGTTTGCCCGAGTGGCTCTGGGATTGGCGCTGGATGGAGTGGTACGGCAAGCTCAACATTCTCAAGGGCGGACTGGCCTGCGCGGATACCGTGACCACGGTGAGCCCGACCCACGCCCACGAGTTGCGGACCCCGGATGGCGGGTTCGGGCTGCATGAAGCCTTCATCCATCTCAAGGACCGCCTGGTCGGGATCACCAACGGAATCGATTTCACGGCCTGGAACCCCGAGACTGACCCGGATCTGCCGGCGCACTACACCCGGGACAATCCGGCCGCCAAGGCAACCTGCAAGGCGGCGCTGCAGCGCTCGTGCGGGCTGGCCATTGATCCGGTCCGGCCGCTATTCGGCATGACGGCACGACTGGTATCGCAGAAGGGGCTCGACATCATCCTCGAGAGCCGTCTACCGTTCGTGACAGAGGCCCAGTACCTCTTCCTCGGCGCTGGTGACCCGGTCTACGAACTGGCACTGGCGGGCTTTGCGGAAGCGTTACCCCATCAAGTGGCGGCGGAGTTCCACTTCACCGACCGGCGAGAGCATGAATTGATGGCGGGGGCCGATCTGTTCCTGATGCCATCGCTATATGAGCCCTGCGGCCTGACCCAGATGCGGGCTCAGCGCTACGGCGCCATCCCGGTGGCCCGGCGTGTCGGCGGGCTGGCCGACACGATCGAGGATGGGGTCACCGGATTCCTGTTCGATCCTTACACGGCCGAGGCGCTGCTGATCGCCGCGACGCGCGCCATGGACCAGTTCGCCGAGCAGCCTGCCTGGAGCCGGATGATGGCGGAAGCCATGAGCCGCGATTTCAGCTGGGACCGCTCCGGCCGCCGGTATCTCGATCTCTATCGCCGGGCCCTGGCTATCCATGCCGCCGCCCGTCAGGAGCGGTGAGTGGATTTCGTTCTGGCATTGCATAGTCATCTGCCGTGGGTGCTGAACCACGGCCGCTGGCCGCACGGCAGCGACTGGCTCTGCGAAGCGGCGGTGGACACCTACCTGCCGCTGCTCGAGGAGCTGGAGGCGCTGGCCGAGGAAGGGGTCCGCGCCCCCGTCACCATCGGGTTCACCCCGGTACTGGCCAATCAACTCGCCTCGCCGGTCTTTGCGCTCGAGCTCGAAGCCTTTTTCGAACAGCGGCTGGTGGCGTGCGATGAGGCGGTCACCGATCTGGGCCACGGCTGGGATAGTCAGCTGGTCGGGCTGGTCGAGTTCTGGCGCCGCCGGTTCGAGCGGTTGCGAAACCGGTTCCGGTTTGCCAACCGCGACCTGATCTCCGCGTTCCGCCGGCTGGAGGACGAGGGCCAGCTCGAGATCATCGGCTCCGCCGCCACCCACGGCTTCCTGCCACTGCTCGGACGCGATGAAAGCATCCGGTTCCAGCTGGCCCTGGGCCGCCACGAACATCGCAGGCTGTTCGGCCGGCTGCCGGTCGGTTGCTGGCTGCCGGAATGCGCCTATCGCCCGCGGGGCGAATGGGCCCCAATGGCCGGCGCACCCTACACCGGCATCCGCCGGGGAATCGATGAGCATCTCGGCGACGCCGGCTTTCAGTTCTTCTTCACCGACGCGCACATGGCCAACGCCGGTACCCTGCTGCGTTCCTCCGGCGACCCGGCCAGCACGGACGAATTCGACCGGCATGTCCCGCCGGTCGGCGCCGGCGCTACCCGCTCGCCCTATCGCAGCTATCGGGTGATGCCGGCCCGGGCCGGGCGCACCCTCGCGGCGCTGGTCCGTGATCCCCGCACCTCACAGCAGGTCTGGAGCCGGCACGAGGGTTATCCCGGTGATGAAGCGTATCTCGAGTTCCACAAGATCCGCTGGCCCGGCGGCCTCAAACTCTGGCGGGTCAGCGCGCCCGGCAGCGACCTCGGCGCCAAGCAGAACTACGATCCCAACCATGCCTTTGGCCGGGCCCGGGAACATGGCCGACACTTCGCGAGCGTGCTGAGCCAGATCGCCGCGGCCGACCGGGCGTCGAAGAGCGGGGTGATCGCCGCGCCGTTCGACACCGAGCTGTTCGGTCACTGGTGGTTTGAAGGCCCGGCATTTGTCGGCGCCGCCTATCGAGCCCTGGAGGGGAACCCACTGGTCCGGCCCACCACGGCCTCGTCTCATCTTATGGCCCATCCGGCCCGGACGCCGCTCCGGCTGGCCGCCGGTTCGTGGGGCGCCGAAGGAGATTGGTCGATGTGGCTCAACGACCGGACCGCGTGGACCTGGCGGCGGCTCTGGCCGCTGGAGAGCGCCTTCTGGGATCAGGCCCCGGTGGCGCTCAACAATCCCGCAGCGTGGCCGGTGCTGGCGCAGGCGGCTCGCGCCCTGCTGCTGGCCCAGTCGTCCGACTGGCAGTTCATCATCTCCACCGGTGCGGTGGCGGACTACGCGGTGCGGCGAATCACCGAGCATTTCGACGATCTCGAGAAGCTCCTGGCCGCGCTGGGTGGCGGTGAAGGCGGCCTCGAGGCTGGCCAGCGGCTGGCCGGCGAGTTACAGCGGCGGGATGGGCTGTTCCCCGATGTGCTGCCCGCGCTGGCCCTGGCACTGCGCGGCAGTCGCGCGCTGTAGCCATGACCCCGAAGAGCCTTGTCATCCACGGCCACTTCTACCAGCCGCCGCGCGAGGAGCCGTGGCTGGAGGAAATCGAAGCGGAGCCGTCGGCGGCGCCCTATCACGACTGGAATGAACGGATCGAGCAGGAGTGCTACCGGGCGGTGGTGGCCGCCAGAATCCCCGGGGCCGAGGGCCGGATCGCGAGGATCGTCAACACCCTCGAGTCGATCAGCTTCAACTTCGGCCCGACCCTGCTCGAATGGCTGGAGCGCAAGGCGCCGACCACCTATCGAGCCGTCGTGGCGGCCGACCAGTCGAGCGTGGAGCGACTGGGATTCGGTAACGCCATCGCGATGCCCTACCACCATGCCATCCTGCCGCTGAGCAGCCCCGCCGACCGGCAGACCGAAATCCGCTGGGGCATCGCTGATTTCAGGCGCCGCTTTGGCCGGGTGCCGCAGGGAATGTGGCTGCCGGAAACCGCGGTCGATGCCGCCACGCTCGATGCGCTGGCGTCCGAGGGAATCCAGTTCACCATTGTGGCACCGCACCAGGTCGACGGGGCGCCTGCCGATGGCAGCCCCGGCCTGTTCCGGACCAGCTCAGGCCGTGAGATCGCGCTCTGCGTCTACGACGGGGCCATCGCCGCGGACGTGGCCTTCGGCACCCTGCTCAAGGATGCCACGGCCTGGCGCCGGCGACTGCTCGCCGAGGGCAAGGGCCCGGCTCGTCGTCTGGTTGCCGTGGCAACCGATGGGGAGACCTACGGCCATCATCACGCCTTTGGCGAGATGGCGCTGGCCGGCCTGATCGAGAGCGTCACGACCGAGCCCGGGGTCCGGCTGGAGAACTTCGCCAGCTATCTCGCGGCGCATCCAGCCACTGCGGCGGTCACGCTGGTGTCGCCCAGTTCATGGAGCTGCAGTCACGGGGTCGAACGGTGGCGGAGCAACTGCGGCTGCCGGATGGACACCACGAAATCCCCGGCGCAGGAATGGCGAGCTCCGCTACGGGCCGGCATCGGGTGGCTGGCGGACGAGCTGCATGTCCGGTATGCAGCGGCCGCCAGTCACTGGTTCGCCGACCCTGCCACGGTGCGAGATGGGTACGGCGCGGTCGTCGGTGATGGTCCCGAGGTAGCCCTCGACTGGATCCGCCAGCATGCCCTCCGTGGCGCGGACGAGGCGGCGATGGTCCGCGCCGCCGAGTGGCTCGAGGTCGAGCGCGGCGCGCTGCGGATGCAGACCTCCTGTGCCTGGTTCTTTGATGATCTGTCCGGCCTCGAGGTGCTGCAGGTGCTTCGCTACGCGGTGCGCGCCATCGTGCTGGCAGGTGCGTCCGCCGAGCTTCTGCTGGAGGGATTTGCCACCCGCCTCGAGTCGGCCACGAGCTCCCGGATCGGCGCACCCAGCGGTGCCGAGATGGTCCGGTCGCTGGCAGCCGCGGCCCACACCGCCCCCGCCCGGATTGCCGCCGGACTCGGCGCGGCTCGCGAGCTGATGGTCGAGCTGCCCGAACCACTCGGCTATCGACTGGAGGACACCGGTCTCGGATTTATGCTCGTCCACCGTCGGACCGGGTGGCGGCAACCCTTCCTGATCGAGACCACCCAGACCAACGTCGACCTGCTGATCCGCCTGGAGGCTGGCTGGCTCCCGGATCACCAGGTGATCACGCTGGCCGAAGTGCCCGAATTGCCGCGGGAGGCCATCCGGCAGACGCTCAGGGCCAGTCTGGTTCGGCGCTGGCTGAACGCTTCGGAAAGCAATCGACTCCGG
The DNA here is from genome assembly GCA_041691295.1 of Gemmatimonadota bacterium. Taxonomy (GTDB): domain Bacteria; phylum Gemmatimonadota; class Gemmatimonadetes; order Gemmatimonadales; family GWC2-71-9; genus DATEHG01. Next base: position 16,856 of record JBEPVA010000025.1, on the reverse strand, counting down.
GACGGCCGCCTGCCGGTCCGGGAAGCGGCCCTGCTGGCGTTCTCCCGGGCGGTCGAAGCGCTGGCCGACGACCAGGGGCCGGATGCGCGGCGGCGAGTGACCGATCTGGCGGCGCTGTATGAGAGCTATGGGCGGACGGTGCCGTTCGATGTACAGACCCGGTTCTATCGGGTCCGCGCACTGTTATCTCCGGCCCAGGCCCTGCTGCTCGAACCGGTGGCCCGTACCCTCGGATTCACACCGAAAGCAGCCTCATGACCCCTCCGATCAGGTTCGTCTTTGGCCTGCACCTGCACCAGCCGGTGGGCAACTTCGACCATGTCTTCCAGCAGCACCTCGACGATGTCTACCTGCCATTCCTGAAGGCCGTCGAGGACCGGCAGTTCGGGCCGATCGTGGTGCATGTCTCCGGTCCGCTGATCGACTGGCTGGAGGACCATGGCAGCCACTGGCTCGATCAGCTCGGCCGGATGGCCTCGGACGGGCGGGTCGAGTTGCTGCTGGCCGGATATTACGAGCCGATCCTTGCGGCACTCCCCAGGGAAGACCGGCTGGAGCAGATCGGCTGGATGCGGGAAACCCTGATGCGGCGATTCGGCGTCGCGGCGCAGGGACTCTGGCTCACCGAGCGGGTCTGGGAGCCAGATCTGGCGGCGGACCTGGCCGATGCTGGGGTGGGAGCCGTGCTGGTCGACGACCGGCATTTTCTGGTGAGCGGGTTCGAGCGGCAGCAACTGCACCGGCCCTGGACCACTGAGCATGGCGGGCGGCGCCTCACGCTGGTGCCAATCGATGAGCGGCTGCGCTACCTGGTTCCGTTCCAGCCGCCGGCTGATACGGCCACGTACCTCCGGCGGCTTCGGTCGGAAGGCCAGCCGCTGGCGGTGCTGGCTGATGATGGCGAGAAGTTCGGTGGCTGGCCCGGGACCCGCGAGTGGGTCTATGATCGCGGCTGGCTGGCGAATTTCCTCACGACCATCGGTCAGTGCATCGACCAGGGAGAGGTGCAGATGTCGACGCTGGCCGGCGCGGTCGGCGCAGTGCCGAGTGGCGGGCTGGCTTACTTGCCCACGGCGTCCTATCGAGAGATGGAGGGCTGGGCGCTGCCGCCACTCGCCGCCCGGCGGCTGCAATCACTCGAACAGGAGCTGGGCGACCGGGCCCAGGGCGCAGAGGGCGCACTGATCCGCGGCAGCCACTGGCGGAATTTCCTGGCCAAGTATTCAGAATCCAACCGGCTGCACAAGAAGATGCAGGCGCTGTCCCGGCTCTGCCGGGCTCGCGGCAATCCCCAGGACGTTCGTCACTCCATTGGCCGGGCCCAGTGCAATGATGCCTACTGGCACGGCGTCTTCGGCGGACTCTACCTCCCGTTCCTTCGGGCCGCACTCTGGCGGGAACTGGCCCGCGCCGAGGCGATTCTGAGGGCCAATGAATCGCTGACCCACGAGGTGATCGATCTCGACCTCGACGGCCGGGAGGAGCTCTGGCTCCACGGCTCCGCCTGCTCCGTGCTGATCGCACCACATCGGGGCGGCGGGATCGAGGAATACACCTTGTTCCATGCCGGGATCAATTATGCAGACGTGCTGACCCGCCGCGAAGAGGGCTATCACCAGCTCGCCACCGGAACCGTGGAAAGCGGCGACAGCCCTTCTGATGGTGCGCCCAGCATTCACGATCTCGAGGGCAAGCTGGGGCTGACCGAGATGCCGGCCCGGGATCATGATGACCGGGTGCTGCTGACCGAGCGGGTACTGGATGTCGGGACGACCGAGCGCGACTATGTCCGCTGCGTCTACCAGGCGGCCTGGCGGATTCTTGATGTGCCGGTCACCTGGCGAGTCGAGCCGGGCCCGGATGGGTTGAGCGTGATTGTCGCCGCGGCCCAGGAGGGCGCCCCCTACTTCCAGAAGCGGATCACCGTCGGCGCCACCGGTGGTTTGCGGATCGACTACCAGTGGGACCCGGCCGCCTTTCCGGCCGGATCGTGGTTCGCACCGGAACTGTCGCTGGCCGAGACGCTGCCGGTCGTCTGTGAGCCGGCGGGTGAGATCTGGAGTTACGACATCACCACCGTGGCCAAGTCCGAGCGGGGATTCGACTACACCGTGCAGGGCCGGGCACTGACCCCGCGGTGGCCGATCTCCATTGGGCGGGCCAGCATTGCCCTGAGTACCTGAGCAGACAGCGCCGGGCTCGGCCGCTCAGCGGGTCGCGGTAGTGGCCGGGGCAGTGCCGGCGGCAAGACCGCCATACCGCTGAGTCGCGTACCCGACGATGAGACCCAGTACGCCGCCCGGCAGCATGATCTGCCAGTAGTAGTTGTGGCCCTGCCGCGCGTTGAGCATCGCGACCGGCAGCGCCAGGAGCAGCCCCACCACAATGCCGAAGCCCACCCCCTTCACGATCGATCCTACCCGCTTCGCGAAATAGCCGATCAGCAGTCCCGCCACCAGGCCTTTCAGGGTCGAACCGATCACGATCCCCATGATCTGGGGGGCCGTCTCCGGGGCGGAAACCAGGGCCGAAAGTCCGTCGAACACTCCGAGGACGCCGCCGAGCACGATGCCGAGGATGAGCTTGTTCACGAGAGGCCTCACGGTGCCGAGGTTGAGAGGAATACCTGACTTCTATTCACCATCCCCCGCACGATCTTTAAATGGGTCGCGCCAGCAGCAGGGCAATCCGCATCAGGACGTACGCCAGAATGAGGGCCAGCGGCAGTCGATATCGTTCGGCCACGCGGAGGATCCGCTCGACCGGACTTTCCTGGTACGCTCGTACCGGCTGACCATCCCGGTAGCGAACCAACTCGGCCGACAGCTCGAGCACCGACTGGTAGCGGGCCCCGGCGTCCGAGGCGCTGGCCCGGTTCACGATGGCCGAGAGAATCCGGCGGGTCCGCCCCGACGGCGATGACCCACCCGGCCGGGTCGGCTCGGGAGCCGCCAGGAGGACCCGGAGGACGGCCCCCAGCGCGTAGACATCCGAGCGGGCATCGACATCGGGATCTCCCACGGCCTGTTCAGGCGACATGAAGCCGTCGGTCCCGATGATCGTTCCAGCCCCCGTCGTGTCCGGCCCCGCCGGACCCCCCGGGCCGACGGGAATCTTCCCGGGCCCATCGGGACCCGTCTTGGCGACTCCCCAGTCCAGCACCAGCACTTCACCGAACGGACCGACCATGATGTTGGTCGGCTTGAGGTCCCGATGGATCACGCCGTGGTTGTGGGCGCAAGCCACGGCGTCACAGACTCGCTCGAAAATGTGCAGCCGTTCGGGCAGTGGCAGACCGTTCAGCACATGCTCATCGAGCCGGCGGCCCTGCACCAGCTTCATGGTGTAGTAGGACCGGCCGTCCGGCAGCAGCCCGACGTCGTGCACCGGAATGATGTTGGGGTGTTCCAGCTGAGCCAGGATCCTGGCCTCTTTCTGCAGGCGAGCAATGCTGTCCGGCGTCCTGGTGGCCGTGCCGGTGATCTTGAGCGCCACCAGTCGCCCGAGCACCTCGTCGAAGGCGGCGTACACCACTCCCATGCCACCTCGGCCAAGCAGGTGCCTCACTTCATACCGGGACCCCGCCAGATCTGGTTGTTCCGCCACCTCGCGCAGCCGCTCGACAGCCGCATCGTCGAGTCCGGTCACGGCCGGGAGGCACCCAGCAGTTCCCGGACCGCCTCCACGTACTCGGCCTCACTGCCGGTCAGCTCGGCCAGCGACTCCAGGACATGGGCCCGGAACCGCCGACGACTCCATGCCAGGAAGTTGGTCACTTGGGTCTCGGGCAGGGCGTACTCGCGGGCCAGGTCGGCGTAACTGGGACGGACCTCGGTGCTGGCCGGTTCGACGTCGTAGCGAAGGAACAGCGTCAACGAATGCTGCTTACCGTCCGCCTCGCACTCGCGCCGCAGCCGGGCGATCGACTGTTCGAACACCGCCTTGACCCACTCCCGCTGGAAGTAGGCCTCGACATCGGCATCAGGCAGCGGTGCGCTGTCGGCCAATTCCCGCTCGGCACCGGCAAAATCCAGTGAGTCAAAGGCGAACTGCCCGCCACGCTTGGCCCGGCGCTCGGCTCTCCGCCAGTTACTGGCATGGCCATCCAGACAGGTGCGCAGAAAGGTACGGAAGCGGGCCCGCCCCGGATCGAACCCCGCCAGCCATCCCCTGACGAACGCCAGGCCGAAGAAATCCTGGGTGAGATCCTCGCTGTCCTCATGCCCCAGCCCCCAGCGCATTCGCAGGTACTTGTAGACCGGCTTCCAGTAGATCGAGACAAGGGTACCAAACGCCCGCTCCCGGGTAGGGAGATCGGGACTGGCCAGGGCCTGAACCATGGACTGCCGAGTCAACGGGAACGGAGACCCCGGAGCGGCAGGACCGGCGGAATCCCGACCAGTTTCAAAGGGTGGCATGGTGAATGGGTAATGGAATTGAGGCGGAGACCGCAAACCGGAGCCGCGGCAGACCCCGATCAGGGCTGCAGCCCGGTTACCCCACTTCATCCGATCACGGGACAGATTCTGATGATCACCGATCAGGCAGTCGAGAAGCGAATCGCCAGCATGGAAGCCGCCACCGGCAGGACGCGCGACGCCTGGCATCATCAGGTGGATCGCCGCGGCCTTACCTCGCACGGAAAGATCGTGGCGTGGCTGAAGCAAGAGCATGGCATTGGGCATGGCCACGCCAATCTGATTGCACTCCGGGCGCTTGAGCCGGCCGGCACTGCGACGGACCCGATCGAGCGGCTGTATGGCGGAGACAAGGCTGGCCTCCTCCCAATCCACGCGGCGTTGGTCCGGGCCGCCACCCTCCTGGGAGCGGATGTCACCTTTGCGCCCAAGAAAGCGTACATCAGCATCCGAAGGCACAAGCAATTCGGGCTGATCCAGCCCTCCACCCGGACCCGCATTGACCTCGGCCTGAAGCTCATCGGCAGCGGGCCAACCGAGCGGCTCGAGGCATCCGGGAGTTTCAACGCCATGGTCAGCCACCGGATTCGGCTGGAGCATGCCGACGCAGTCGATCGGCTGGTCGTAGCCTGGCTTCAACAGGCCTACGAGCAGGGCTGCTGATTGGCGCCGGCGCCAATCGGCAGGAGATCGGTCTCTCACCCAGGAAGGATGCCGCCCCAATGCTGGAATTCCATCTTGCCGGGCTCGCCCTGGTAACCGTCCTCACGGTGCACCGCGCCGACCCGACCCGATTTGCCATTCTCGATCGGTCACCGACTCGGAACCAGCCGCAGGCGGATTCCCTGCCCTCCTGTGTCGATGATCTCGATGGAATGCAAGCCAAGCTCGAAGCCGACTATGCCGGCTACCTGCTCGAAATCAAGCCGCGGCCTGAGCGGTACCATCAGGCCGTGGCCCAGTTCCGTGCCCGGGCCGGGCGCAGCCAGGGCGATGCCTGCTTCTTCGTACTGCGCGATTTCATCGAGTGGTTCCATGACCCCCACCTCTTCATTTACCAGAACTCGACCATCGACTCCGCGGAGGCATCCCGGCGTACCTCGGCGATCCGGATGATGCCGACTGGCGAATCGGCTGCGCGGGCGTACTACGATCGCAAGCGGCCGGATCTTGACCCGCTCGAAGGGATCTGGTCCGACGGGGCACTTCGGGTTGCGGTGCTACCCGACAGCGCCAGGACAAAGGGTTCCTTCATTGCCGTGGTGCTGATCGCTGACTCCGCCAACTGGCAACCAGGCGCGGTCCGGGGCCAGTTCACCCGCCGGAGCGCCGGGAGGTACGACGCCGAGCTCTCGGCGCGCGACTATTCGCGCCATTACCTCAACGCGACCCTGCACAAGCGCGTGCTGCTGCGACTGTCCCCCGGGATCTGGGGCAAGGTGTACCCGCTCCGACCCGCCGATCGCGGACTGGTGGACTCGATCGACCCTCACCGAGCCACCCTGGTGACCCGGGGCGGTGTCGTGATCGTGTCCATCCCCTCGCACGATCCGGCCTACGGGGCCGCGTTCGACAGCCTGATCACCGGCCACGAACACGAACTCACCGTCGCCGACCGGCTGATCGTCGACCTGCGCGGCAACGAGGGGGGATCTTCGCAGATGGCGAACGCCCTGATGCCCTGGATCGCCAGTGCCCACCAGCCACCCTTTCCGCTGGAGTACCACAAGACGCTGATCGAGTCCTCGCCGGACCTTATCCGCTATGCCGGCCGGGCGTTCGGCCCCGACAGCTCGCCGCACGTGCAGCGGCTGCTGGTTCGGATGCAGACGCATCCCGGCGAAATCGTGCCGCTGTTCGACAGTCTCGACGGGCCATCCGAGGCCGAAACCGACTCGGTCATCCGGGGTCCGCGGCGGGTGGGGGTGCTGAGCGACGGGGGGACGGTGAGTGCATCCGAGGTCATGCTGCTCGACGCGGTTCGAAGCCGCAGGGTGACATCATTCGGACAGCCGACCGAGGGCGCACTTTATTATCAAAGCACGACGGTCGTCTGGTTTTCGCCGAGGGAGCGGCGGTGGGGATTGGGCTTCCCGACCCAGATCGCGGCGGAGTGGCTGCCGGGTCCGAACACCAGGCGCCACGGCATCGACCCACAGGTGCGGCTCGACCTGGACCAGCTGGCCGATCCGCTCGCCACCGTTGCCCGCGCGCTACAGTCCCGGCAATAGCCTATCGGGCCAGGCCCAGCTGCTTGTAGAAGCCGTAGGCATCGTAGAAGTCACCCTGGAACTGGATCTTGTCCCCCTTGAGCCGAATCAGGGTGGCGCCCGAAAAGCTGAACCGCTTGCCGGTGGCCTTGGGACCATTCCACCCCGGGCCGGTATTGGTGCCGCTGAAGGTCCAGCGGAACGCGATTCCGTCGGCTGAACGGATCGGGGCAAACGTCGTGTCCCTGGTCCAGATGCAATCAGGCGCGGCCGTCAGAAACGACTGGATGACGTTTTTCTGCGCGCTGTCTCTCCCGACGGCCGGCACTCCTACCGACGCATCGAAGTAACTCACATCAGAGGTGAAGTACCCGGCCGCCCGGGCGGCATCGTGGGCGTTCCAGGCGGCCATGTACTGGTTCACTACCGCCAACGGATCGACTGGTGGTGATGCCACCGCTCTCGGAGCAGGAGTCTGGCAGGCTCCGAGCAGGTACATTGCCGCAAGCATCGAGGCTCCGCGGTAGATCATGGATTGGGCCCTCCGCCGGTGTGAACGCGCGGGATCAACGCAGAATCGGAATGCTGAACGGTACCGACGCCGTGATCCGGTAGGAATATTCCCACTGGCTGGTGCCGATCGAGATGCTGTGCAGGTTGTCAATCCGGTGCAGCCGGAATTCACCCCGGGCGGTCACCGCACCGTCAATATCGATGCTCTTCCCGAACCCGAATTCCTGGTAGCGGCGCTCCGACTTGTAGAACGACGGATCGTGGCCGACGCTACTGTAGTTGTTGTCGCCATCCTGGGCCAGGTAGTCCCGGCCCCACCACTGGATCATCCAGAGATCGGCCCAGCCGCCCGGCGTGATGCCGAGCCTGAGCCAGGTGCCGTGCCCCTGGTCGGGGCGCCCGGCAATGGTGGAGTCGACGTTGCCGTGGCTGTGGAGATAGAACAACCTGAGGCTGGTCGAATCGACATAGCGGAAGCGGGCAGCCAACCCGATCCCGATGCCAGCCGAGAAGTTGTTGGTGACGGCGCCGACGTCAAACAGCTGGCCGCCATGATGGAGACCGTGCGACTGGTATTCGAGGCTGAGATGGTCGATCGGTCGGACCGCCAGCAGCAGGCCGTAATCGAAGATCTCGCGACTGGTGGCGGAATTGATCCGCTGCCAGTTGAGGAAGAACTCGCCATCGATCCAGTGGCGCCGTTCTCGCCACTGGAGTCCGTACTCGACGGGCCGGGTAAACTCGAGCGTCGTCACCTCGAGCGGCTCGAGGTAGCCGTGCCGGGCTTCGGTGACCAGCGTGCCCATCGCGCCCAGTGAGTGCTCCGTGTGATACCGGAACCCCAGCAGCGGTTTCACGGGATCGAGGAACTTGTCTCCGCCGCTGCGGTGATCCCCGAACACCCCGGCAATGACCTCCGTCCTGCGGCTCGGCACAAAATCGAGATAGCTCTGGAACTGGCCGCCGAGGATGGTTTCGCCGAGGCGGTAGGGCGTAAAGAACTCGGTGTTGTCCCCATAGAAGGTGAAGCGATTTTCCCAGGTCAGCGATTGGGCCTGGAGTGGCTGGGCCAGGAGGCCGAGTACGGCCACCACGGGGAGGAAAGGGGCAACAGGGCGCAGAGAACAGTCCGGGATCGGGGCGGCGCGAAATATGGAAGGCCGGAGGATCTCCCGCTATCTTGCTCCGCCATGGCAACTCCTCCACGGCCGCCCTTGAAGACAGTCCTCGGGCTGGTCCAAATGCGCATGACCGATGATCCGGCCGACAACATGGCGCGGGCCGTGGCAGGGATCCGCCAGGCCGCCAGCCGTGGCGCCAACATCATCTGCCTTCCCGAGCTCTTTCTGGGACCCTATTTCTGCCAAGTCGAGGATCACCGGTTCTTCACGCTGGCTGAGGCCATCCCGGGACCGACGACCGCGCTGTTGAGCCCGATTGCCAGGGAACTCAGCGTGGTACTGATCGCCAGCCTGTTCGAGAAGCGGGCCGAGGGGTTGTATCACAATACCACCGCGGTGATCGATTCCGATGGCCAGTACCTGGGCAAGTACCGGAAGATGCACATCCCGGACGACCCCCAGTTCTACGAGAAATTCTATTTTACACCCGGCGACCTCGGCTTCCGCACCTGGGAAACGAAGCAGGGCAAGGCGGGCGTGCTGATCTGCTGGGACCAGTGGTACCCGGAAGCGGCCAGGCTAACCGCGCTGTCCGGGTCGCAGATCCTGTTCTACCCCACCGCCATCGGCTGGCTGCCGCCCGAAAAGGCCGAGTACGGAGTGGCCCAGCAGAACGCCTGGGAAACGATGCAGCGGAGCCATGCCATCGCCAACGGGGTGTATGTGGCCGCGGTCAACCGGGTCGGGCTGGAAACCACCGAGGGCGGGGCCGGCATCGAGTTCTGGGGTGGCAGCTTTGTGTGTGACCCCAGCGGCATCGTCCTGGCCCGGGCCGGCACCGGCGAGGAGGTCCTGGTCGTGCCGTGCGACATGGACAAGGTGGACTTTGCCAGGACGCACTGGCCGTTCTTGCGGGATCGGCGGATTGATGCGTATGGGCCGATGTCGAAGCGGTATCTCGACGACTAGCTGGTGTGGGGATGGGGAGGCTGGGGAGATGGGGGGCGAGGATTGTCTCGCCAGACCCCACGGGCGCGAAGCCGGGTGACGACGAAGAGTCCAGTCAGCAGGTTTGCTTCCGCCTCGAGACTTCTGCGATGATCATCCCCGGGAGCTCCCACTTTGCCAAGCAGTTCAAGCCAGAACAGGGCTTCATCACATTCCTCGATGACAATTCCCAGTTTGGCGATGAATTCGCGGCGAGCGCGCGCGCGCCTAACGGCACGATAGTTGGCTGCGACGGAGGTTCCGGACCGCAGCAATTGACCGGCGAAATGCCTCCCTTCCCAGGTGCCGCGAAGGGTCCGGGTGTAGCCAACGATAGACTGGGCAAACGTCATCGTTCGGTCAAGAACGCGCTGGGCCTGGATGGATGGCATCCCATGAACTTGGCATCGTGGGGTGTATCCATCGTTACCACGCTAACGCAAGGCGCATCAAATTGACGCGTTCTCCCCACCTCCCCACCTCCCCATCTCCAGCCTCCCTCGGCTTTTCCATGCCAGCGGAATGGGCCCCCCACCGCGCCACCTGGCTGTCCTGGCCGCATCGGGAAAGCTCATGGCCCGGCAAGTTCGCACCGGTACCGGGTGTGTTCGTGGCAATGGTGCGGGCGCTGGTACCACACGAAGAGGTCCATCTCAATGTGTCGGGGCCGGAGATGGAAGCGGACGTGCGGCAGCGGCTCCAGCAGGCCGGGGTGCCAGCGGGCCGGGTCTTCTTCCACCCCTACCCGACCAACGATGCCTGGTGCCGGGATCATGGCCCCTGCTATGTGCAGCGCACGGTGGATGGGAAACGGGAAGAGGCCATCGTGGACTGGGGTTACAACGCCTGGGGCGGGAAATATCCGCCCTTCGACGACGATGACGTCATCCCCACTCGCATCGGGACCGAATTCGGCATTCCCGTGTTTCATCCCGGCATCATCATGGAGGGCGGGTCGCTCGACGTGAACGGCGCCGGCACCCTGTTGACCACCGAGTCATGCCTGCTGAATCCCAATCGCAACCCCGGCCTCTCCCGTGAGCAGATCGAACAGAGCCTCCGCGAATTCCTCGGGGTCCGGAATATCCTCTGGCTGGGCGAGGGAATCGAAGGGGACGATACCGACGGCCATGTCGATGACCTGACCCGGTTCGTTGACCCGCTGACCGTGGTCACGGTGGTCGAACAGGATCCATCGGATCACAACTTCGAGCCACTGCAGGACAACCTGGTCCGGCTCCGCTCCATGACCGACCAGGATGGCCGCCCGTTCCGGGTGGTCACTCTGCCGATGCCGGCGCCGCTCTATCAGGACGATCAGCGGCTGCCGGCCAGCTATGCCAACTTCTATATCGCCAATGGGGTCGTGCTGTTGCCGGCCTACGATCCGAAACCCGACGAAGTGGCGCGGGCCACGCTCCAGGAGCTGTTCCCCACCCGCCGGGTCATTCTGATTAACTCGATCGACCTGGTCTGGGGCCTGGGCAGTTTTCACTGCGTCTCGCAACAGTGGCCCGCGCTTTGACCAACGGCACCCGCTTCCCGCCCCTGCGTCAGGTGGCCATATTCTCAGTCACCCCACACGCGGAAATTCCATGAAATGGATCGGCCGACGCCGGCCCCTTGCCGCTCTTGCCTCGATTGTGCTGGCCGGAGCGGGAGTGGGCGCCTGCACTCCTGAAGTCACCGGACCGCCATCCGATCCCGTCGAAACCCAGCTCCGAGCCGGGCTGGCAACAGCCGGCGTAGTCCCCCTGGCCGCGCCGCCCGCCCAGAACCCCGATCGAGTGGCACTCGGCCGGCTGCTGATGTTCGACAAGATCCTGAGCGGCAACCAGGATATTTCCTGTGCCTCCTGCCATCATCCGCTGACCCACAGCAGTGATGGCCTGACCCTCGCCGTCGGCACCATGGGCACCGGCATCATCGGCAGCCGGCAACCGGTGGCAGGCCGCCATTTCATTCCGCGTAACAGCCCGGACCTGTTCAATCGCGGCTACAGCCAGTTCACCCGGATGTTCTGGGATGGTCGGGTCGAAACGGTCAGCGGTACGCTGCATACGCCGGCAGGAGCCTCACTGCCGGCTGGCCTGTCGGGCCCGCTGGCCGCCCAGGCCATGTTTCCGGTGCTCAATCGGGATGAGATGCGCGGCCTGGCAGGAGATACCACACTGGCGGGAGCCCATAACGAACTGGCCGACGCGGGTGACAGCGATTTCGTGGCGGGCTGGGCGGCGCTCACCGCCCGGCTGCTGGCCATTCCATCGTACCTGCAGAAATTCCAGGCCGCCTACCCCGGCGTGGCCACCAACGCCTTCGGATTCCAGCATGCGGCCAATGCCATCGCCGCTTTTGAAGCCAGCGCCTTTCTGGCCAGCCACACTCCATTCGACAGCTATCTGGCCGGCAACAACGCCGCCCTCAGTGATTCGGCCAAGCAGGGCGCCCTGCTGTTCTACGGCCGGGCCCGCTGCAGCAAATGCCACCTCGGCAACCTCTTCACCAATCAGAATTTCGAGAATATCGGGATTCCGCAGCTGGGCCCCGGCGAGCAGGCCGATGGCTTCGATCACGGCCGCGGCGCCATCAGCGGAGTGGCGGCCGAGGAGTTCAGCTTCAAGGCGCCGCCGCTCCGCAATGTCGAGTTGACCGCCCCCTACATGCATAACGGCGCCTACAGCAGCCTGGCCGCTGCCATCAAGCACTACAGCAATCCGCGTGAATCGCTCACCAGCTACGACGCCTCGCAGCTGCCAGGAGTTCTCCAGGCCACGGTCAGGAACGATGCCCCGACCCAGACCGCGGTGCTGGCTACCCTTGATATCAGAGCTGACACGACGGTCAATCTCACTCCGGCCGAAGTGGCCCAGATCGAGGAGTTCCTCAAGTCACTGACCGATCCCGCCTCCCGTGACTTGACCAGTCTGGTGCCTGATTCCGTACCAAGCGGCCTGCCGGTCGATTGATCAGCCAACATGGAAATATTCTCAGAGGCGTGGGCCGTCCGCTGCGGTGACCTGCTCCGGGCAAGCAGTGCCTACCGCGATGCCTCGACCGTCTGGGAGGGAGACCTGGTCTTCCGGATTTCAGGAGTGCCTGAGGGCCCCGCCGCGTACTTCGACCTCTGGCACGGCGACTGCCGCGCTGTCCGCCCCGCAACGGCCCATGATCTGGCGTCGGCCGGCTACGTGATCGAGGGGTCCGCCGAAGTCTGGCAGCAGATCCTTGAGGGACGCCTGGTGCCACTGCTGGCCCTGATGACCGGTCGGATGAAACTGGTGCGGGGCCGGATTCCGGAGCTGGTGCCTCACGCTAACTCGGCGAAGGAACTGCTCACCGTGATGAGCCGGATCGACGCGGCCTTTCCGACGTAGCAGTCGAGAGTCGAGGATCGACAGCTTACCGCGACACAGTGCCGTACCGCGGCCGCCAAGCCACCACACAGCAAAGGGCCCCGACCCTTAGTGCGATGGGGCCCGCTCGCTCACCGCTTACCGCTTACCCTACTTCAGGAACAGCATTTCCCGGTAGGTCGGCAGCGGCCACTGGTCCGCCGCGACCTGCAATTCCAGCGCGTCCACCTGGGACCGAAGTTCATCCATCAGCGGCCGGACTTCGCTGTTGATCTGGGCCGCATGCTTGAACGGATCGTCGTTGTGGTGCTGGGCCGCCCGGTCGAGCGCGGCCAGCGTCTGCCGCACGTGACTGACCAGCGTCACGATGTCCTTGAGCGCCGCCGTCGAGTCGGGAGACTTGACCCCGGCCTGCTCGGTGGCGTGCACGGCCTCCGCCACCTCCTGCTGGTGCCGAAGTGCGGCGGGCAGGATGTGAGTGCGGGTGAGGCTGATCATCGTCTCGGCCTCGATCATCAGCTGCTTGACCCACTTCTCCACGCTGATGTGGGTCCGGCTGTCGAGTTCGGCCTTGGTCAGTACGCCGTACTTCTTGAACAGGTCGACGTTCTTCTTGGCCTTGAGCACCGGAAATGCCGAGGCAGAGTCCCGGTAGTTGGGCAGGCCACGCTTCTCGGCTTCGATGTGCCAGTCGTTGTTGTAGCCGTCGCCATCGAAGATGACCCGGCGGTGCTGCTTCAACACTTTCTTGAGCACGCCCAGCACCGCGGCCTGCAGCTTGGCCGGCGTGGGGTTCTTGCCGGCGGCCCGTTCAATGTCAGTGGCCAGCACATCCAGCGATTCAGCCGCGATGGTGTTGAGCACCGTGTTGGGCCACGCGATGCTGGCGCTGGAGCCGACCGCCCGGAATTCGAATTTGTTGCCGGTGAATGCAAACGGCGAGGTCCGGTTCCGATCGCCGGAATGCCGCGGCAGGTTGGGCAGGGTCTTGGCGCCGAGGTCGATGACGCCGCCCTTGATGGTGCGGCGGAGCTGGCCCTTCTCGACCTGGGCGACGATATCGGACAGCATGTCGCCAAGAAAGATCGAGATGATCGCGGGCGGGGCCTCGTTGGCCCCCAGCCGGTGATCGTTCCCCGCCGAGGCGATCGACGCCCGCAGCAGGTCGGCGTGGATGTCCACCGCCTGGATCACGGCACAGAGGAAGACCACGAACTGCAGGTTGGTGTGGGTGTCATCCTGCGGATCCAGCAGGTTGACCCCGGTGTCGGTGGCCATCGACCAGTTGTTGTGCTTGCCGGATCCGTTCACGCCGGCAAACGGCTTCTCGTGGATGATGCACTGCAGCCCGAACCGGGGCGCCACGCGCTTGAGGGTTTCCATCAGCAGCATCTGGTGATCGCTGCCGATGTGGCTGATCTCGAATAGCGGCGCAATCTCGTACTGGCCAGGGGCCACTTCATTGTGCCGGGTCTTCACCGGCACGCCCAGCCGGTAAAGCTCACGCTCCGACTCGTTCATGAACGCCAGGACCCGGGGCGGAATGGTGCCGAAGTAGTGATCCTCGAGCTGCTGGCCCTTGGGCGGCTTGGCGCCGAACAGGGTCCGGTCGCAGATCACCAGGTCAGGGCGCTTGAAATAGAGCTCGCGATCGATCAGGAAATATTCCTGCTCCGGTCCGACTGTGGTGTACACCCGTGACACGCCCTTGTCGGTGCCGAACAGCCGCAGGATCCGGAGCGCTTGCTGGGACAGCGCCTCCATCGAGCGCAGCAGCGGAATCTTGGTGTCCAGCGCCTCGCCGGTCCACGAGACGAACGCGGTCGGAATGCAGAGGGTGACCGAATCGCCGCTCCGCATCAGGAAGGCCGGACTGGTCGGATCCCACGCGGTGTACCCCCGGGCCTCGAAGGTGGCGCGAAGGCCACCGGATGGAAAACTCGACGCATCCGGTTCGGACTGGACCAGCTCCGAACCGGAGAAATTGAAGATCACGCCCCCTGACGCATCCGGCGAGATCAGCGAATCGTGCTTCTCGGCGGTTGAACCGGTGAGCGGCTGGAACCAGTGGGTGTAGTGGGTGGCCCCGTTCTCGATGGCCCAGTCCTTCATCGTCGCTGCGACCACATTGGCGATCTGCGGATCGAGCCGCGCACCCAGGTCGATGGTGCGCTGCAGGCTGCGCACGACATCCTTGGGCAGCCGCTTGCGCATGACCTGCATGGAGAAGACGTCCCGGCCATAGATCGCGTCGATGCGCTCGGGAGTGGCGGACTGCGATGCGGGGCAATCGTGTTCGGTGCTCACCGGGATGGGCCTCGTGCCTGGGGGGTGGAATGGAGAGTCCGGGGGTGCGCTGGTCCCGGAGGCCACTGCGACCGGCAGAGTATAACCAACACTTCTAGCTCGCGCTTCCCCAGAAAACCCTGGTGAAACTGGATGATTTACCCCTCCTATCAGGCAACGGCTGGCTTGATTGACTACTTGGTCAGGATGGGGAAAACGGAGCCCCGGTGTGGACCCCGTTGATGGTTTGTGCAGAACTGGTGTGGAGAGGTGGAAAGTTCAGTTGTTAGTGCGGCTTCAGCCGCGCCAGGTCGTCCAGGAGCGCCCGGGGCGTGGGTTCCCGGCCCAGGAAATCGGCCACGACTCTGCGGGCCGACCGCTCCAGGCCAAAGCGATAGATGTTCGGTTGAACGAAGCCGTACCAGGTCGGGTCGCCGGTGGTATAGCTGCCGTGCCGCTTGGTAATTTCGGCCCGGAGGTCGGCGACCATGATCGCGCCGAGCGCGTAGTTGAGCATGTAACCGGTCTCCTCGATCAGCTGCCCGCGGAGAGCCCACCAGCTGAGCTCCGGATGGGGAACCAGATGCAGGTAGTGACCGCTCAGCTCGGCCCAGACGCGGTTCGGATCGGCGGTCGGTTGCCGCTCCAGCCGGATCTCGAACAGCGCCCACGCCATGTCCATCATGATGCCGAAGTACTTGGCCCGGAGCGAGGGCGCCAGCCCGGCCGAGTCACCAAGGAATCGCCACTGCCACTGCGGTTCGTAGACCTCGAGCGCCGCCAGGTCCGCGATCGCCTCGGTGAAAATGTCGCTGCGAGGCCAGTCGGTGAACGCGGGCCGGGTCTCCAGTCCGGCCAGATGAATCCCGTGACCGGTCTCGTGCAGCAGTTCCTCGAGGTTGTCGAAACCTCCCTCCGGATAGGTCGCAAACACCCACGATTCCGGCCGGCTATCCGCGCCGGCCCGCCGGCCGATTGATGTAAAGGCGACCGGCCCCTTCCTGGCCCTCGGGAGGATGTCATACCGGACTCCCAGGGAATCCGGGTCCGCGCCGAGGGACCGGTAATACCGGTGGTTCAGGGCGAGCAGGCTGCCCTGCGGAATCCGTGAGCTGAGCTGCCGGGAGGCGGCGCCCATCTCGAAGTAGAGATCCCAGGGTTCCACCGGTCGGTTCGGAGTGGCCCGCCGCCAGGCGTCGAGCACCCGCTCCAGCCAGGCAACTACGGTGTCGGCTGGCAGGCCGGCCTGCACTGCCGACCGTTCGTACGGACGTTCTCCCGGCCGCCACTGCTCAGCCCGGGCCGCCAGCAGGGCGCGGTACGGGCTCACCGCGCCACCGTTCACCGCCAGCCACGCGGGCCCGAGCGCCATGAACAACTCCCGGCGCCGACCCGGATCAGGCTCCGCAGACAGACGGGCCAGCAGGGTCAGCCTGGTCAGCCGCTCCCCCCCGACCTCAAGATTCGAGGCGGCGGCACCGAAACAGCCATATATCCGTTTGCCGAGCCGGTGGGTTCCCCCATTGGCCAGGAGTTCCGCGGGATCGTACCGGCAGTCGGGTGAGGCGGTTTCGGAGTCGTCGCTGGACCGCGCCGGCCCTGCCGGGAAATCAGAAGCCAGGGCGCGCTGCATCGTGGCAAGGGCCCGCCGGTCGATCGAGTCAGTGAGGGCCATCGAATCGATCTGCAGCGCGGTCGTGAACGCCAAGCGCGCCGCAGCATACGGTGCTCCGAGCAACTCGATGGAATCGGTGGCTCCGGGAAATGGCGCGCGATAGTGAAGAATATCGATCCGGTCCTTGACCACCCTAAGCCGAGTATATGCCGATTCAGCCGCCGCCAGCGGAGCCCGGGTTGGCGCCGGGCTCTGCGCCGAGGCCGGGAATCTGACTGCCAGGAGAAGCAGCAGGCCGAACCACCGGTTCAACCTCATGGCCAACTCGCCCGCCCTAAGGCACGGGGCAACGG